>JAESTW010000480.1 GCA_016763395.1 Kofleriaceae bacterium | reverse complement strand
GGCGATGAGGCTGGTGCTCGCGAGGCTATTCGTCTCGTAGAAAGCGTCTATGCCAATGCTGGTGACAAAGCCGAAAAAGAACTCGCCGAGGTACAGGCGTGGGTCGACTCGCACTAGCCTGTTCGATAAATGTGAAAGTCAGAGGAAGAAACCATGGCCAAAGTACAGCGTGAAGTTGTTGTTACCGCAATTACCGAGCTAACCCCTCACTTGCGTAGGATCTCCTTTGGTGGAGACTCGCTACAAACCTTTCCTGTGGGCCAAGAGACTGCCTACATCAAGTTTGCGTTTCCATCAGAAAGCGAAGGGGGACGAACTCGAATGCGCTCCTACACTGTCCGGCACTTTAGCTTGGACGATCTTCGACTCGACGTGGACTTTGCCCTACACGATGTTGGTGGTCCGGCGACCCGTTGGGCTGAACAGTGCAAGGTGGGCGATACCATCACCATGGCCGGGCCGGGCCCTACGAAGCGGGTCGATCTGGGTGCAGATTGGTTCTTCCTTGTTGGAGACATGAGCGCGCTTCCCGCCATCGCAGCCAACATCGATGCGTTGCCCTCGTCCGCCAAAGGACATGTCGTAGTTGAGATATTGTCTGAGGAAGACAAGCTGGACTTGGGGGAGCCTTCGGGCCTCGAAGTCACGTGGGTTGTGAACCCGCACCCGGAATCTGGTTCCGGGCTCATCGATGCAGTGCGAGAGCGGCCGTGGCACGATGGGGTGCCTGCCATCTGGAGCGCTTGCGAGTTTGGCAAGATGAAACTGCTGCGGACCTATTTTTCCACAACCCGTCAGGTTGCTCCCGAGCATCGCTACATCAGCAGCTACTGGAAGATTTGCGCGTCCGACGAGGACCACAAGAAAGCAAAGAGCGAGGACACGCCGCGTCGCTAGATTTCAAGTGTGATTCTGGCCAGTAGCGGCTGACGTGTCTAACTGAACACGCTACTCAGCAACTGACGTCAGGAGCGCCTTTTTGAACTCACTGAGAACTACTTCAGCGGCTGTTTTGTCCGAGCCAAGTTTGACACCTATCAGGGCATCACCATCCACAAAGGCAGCGCCTTCTGCTTCATACTTTTTCGCTTGGTCGGCCGCAGACGAGATCGACATCGATGATTTTGGATCTACTTTTTTGCCATTGGGACGTACGAAGGTGATTGTGGCTTCCACACCATCTTTGGAAAATTTGATATTGTGACTGTCCATAGCGCCCATTCCCATACCGGACAAACTAACAAACTTCCAGCCCCCTGCCTTGGCGACGGTTTGTATATCGTCCTTAGTTACGTCCGAGAGCTTGGCCCGCTTCTCAAAGGGTGGCTCCTCTTCTTTGGGAACTTCTTTGCCCGCTCGGGTCATGCAATCGGTCCATGCTTTCCCAGATTCCTGAGTAAAGACCTGCGCCCATGAAATCGAATTGATTGCACTGCCGTTGACACTGATACTCAAAGACGCGCACTTCTCTTCTTCAACAGCTAGCCAGTACATCTCGCCATTTATCGTTTTGGTAGCCGCGCCGACTTGCGCAGCGATGATCGGCTGAGCTTTGCTCCAATCGCTGCCTGAGAATTGTGTTGTTTTGAGAGAGTTAAGTCGTTCGATAGTGAGCTCACCGGTAAAGGGGACAGCCACGTCCGCAACCTTTGGCGTTTTGACTGCGTCGTCCTTGGAATCGTCCTTCTTGCACGCGCTCGTAGTACAAAGGGCTCCGACTAGGATTGGAATGATGTGTTTCATAATTAAGAAGTTTCCGGGGAATGACCTGTTAAATCAACAGTGATGAAAAGGGTATCGCAGAATGGAGCATTGAATGCTCTCGCGGAGTCGCCGTCCAGTCGAAGGAATACGCTAGATGGCTTTTAGCGTCTTACACGCGTCAATCTGCGCGCGTGCTTGCTCTTCGCTCCAGCCACCATCGTTGCCTTGCATGCAAATCCACTTCTCCCCACCTAGTTCGACAATTAGGCTAAAGCTATGCGATGTGAATCCACCTTCGGTGACGGTGCTCTTGTAAAACAAGAGTGCTTCAGTCTGCTCAAGCATCTCATGAGTGGAGCCATACAAGTTCTTAGCGAGATCTTTTGCCTTCTCCTTTAGATCTAGGTTGAATTCGTTGCCCTTGCGAATCTGTACGGCAAAGAGAGACTCTTGTCGTCCATGTTTATCCTTGCCATCATAGCCAACTCGTAGCGAAGTTGGTTCGTCGGCGAAAATTGAGCTTCCTTTGGGCATTTCAATCGAGGCGGGGATGCTGTGGCCATCGGTATTGAGAACAATTCGCTCCTTATCGGTGGGCACTTTCGAACTCTTTTCCGCAGGTTTTGCACTGGTTGGCTCTGCACTGGACCCGGCAGCACCTTTGTCGCTTTCTTTGTCACCTGTGCAGGCTAGGAGAAGCAAAAGTGATGCGCTAAGTATCTTGAGGTTCATAGTCTTCCTACTTGTTGAGGTTGTACTCTCTTGAGAGGGTGGCATGAACAACGTCGCAGAAAAAGCGCCGCTCGAGCACAAATGGCTCAGTGCGAACAAGCCCGTAGGCGGTATCAAGATGGGCACAAGGCCGTGGCATACCGGACACAGCTGTGTCGAGCTGGCCTTGGTTGCTCTATAAACTTAGTAACTTGCAGTGAAAACCGGCGCCTTTGACACTCCGAAGGAGATGGTCTCAGGCTTGCATTTTCCATTGGCATGAATGCCAGGCCACTCGCTCTTTTCTTCATTGCACTGTCCCTTGTCACCGGGGCAGAAGCATCCGCCAAGGACGATGGGCCAAGCATTCGCCAGGGACTTGAGGGCAATTCTCTCACCCTTAGCGTGAGCGGGCTGCCCGCACTCTCCGCCGACGGACGCACACTCATAGCGCCTGCAGAGAGCCGTTACGAGGACCTACTCGTCGAGACACTACAAGCGACCAAATGGGGTGGAATCCGTGCGAGCTACGACTTTGAAAGCGGTCCAACGGACGAAATGGGGGAGCGTCAACGCGCCAACGGAGCCAAGCGCCTGGAGAAGATGATTGCCCAGAGAAAATTTCGCAAGGTCTCGATAACCAAAGCCAATCGCTCTCAGCAAGTTCGCTTCGGAGAGTTCGTGGTGGAAGTAAAGAACGGACGCCTTCGCTTTTTCCAAGGGAAAGTTCTTATCTATACGCGAAAAATTGCGACGCGTCAGAGCCGCGGAGCAGGCCTTATGTCAGATGATGCTTCCGACAATCTCAAGGTCGATTTCGTGGGCGCTTACATCGATCCAACACGGCGCGTTTTCGTCGTCTCGTACGGGTCCGGAGAATGCGATTGTGCTTGCGATGTGGCGCCCTTCTACCAACTCTATCGCTGGGGCGAGCAGCTTCCTTAGTTCTCCAAGCAAATGATTCGAGAACCAGTTTGGTCACAACTGGTGAACGAGGCACTTGTCCAATCTTTGTTGGTGGCTCCAACCCGACCGATGCGGGCTTGTTGTCCCATCGCGTCCGAAGTCCAAGCGCTGCAGTTGTCGCCGATGCTCTCGATGTACTGTCCCCCGGCATTGGTTCCAGTCCAAATTCGGTCTGAGGCTAAGAAGTTTCCTGATTCGTCGAGCCAGATACCGTTGTCTAGATTGGAGAAGATATCGACTAAATCAGTCTTGCTTGCAGCAACTTGTTCGCCATCAACACGGACCCAAGGACCCTCACCGGTGAGTCGGTCGACTGCGTCTTTATCAGCGTCAGAAAGCCAGGCAACATACGTTCCTCCAAGGCCCGCTTCGTTTGCAAGTGTCTGACACTGTGCGTCCGCGCCGGCGAGTCCGCCAAGGTTTCCCCCGGACGTCGAGGACGAAACAAAGACCTTCTTCTGACTAGCGGCAGCGGCATTGTTGATTCGAATTGTGTACTCGCCTTCCTCTACATCGGACCAATACGTGCTGCTCACCCAGAGCAGTATTGACTGACCGGCCATGAGGCTAAGCGGCGAATCTGCAGAGTTGTGACTGTAGACGCCGTCAATGAGCTTGACCTGGCCATTCGAGGGGCAATCGGCTGGCGTGTAAAATGCCCCAGAGCCACCCATCACTGCGTCCTCAAAGTCTTGTACGGATACGCCAAAGCCTCCGTTGCCCGATGGGGACTCCAAGGTGATGTTGTAGAGGCCGTCCTCCGGTGCAGTAAATACCAGGGAATCGTCGGGAGCTTCACGCCACTCTAGGCGACTGCTCTCCACGAAGTTGGGTAGGCCCACAGTAGAGCCATCCCAAGCCACGGGAACTTGATTACCCAGGTCAATATGCGGACAAGTGCTTGGCGGGTTGACGATAACGGTGTCGGCAGGCCCCGAGTCCGCGGCAACACCGTGGTCGATAGAGTCGGTGCCAGAACAACCGGTGACCAGAAGAGTAATAGGAATAAGAATCGGATGTAACGCTTTCATATTTGTTTCCACGTGTGAGGTGCCATGTTCTTTCCTAAAAAGTGCAGCCAAGACGAGTTTCGGCGCTGGAAACTTCGGATTGGTAGCGGCCATCGGCATAACGCTTCCTATGTCGCCCCCAGTGTTTGCACGCAGAGGCCTTGTCTATGAGCTGATTGCTGAGAATAACCCCGAGTTCATAGCTAAGTTGCTCACGGATAGTCTTGGTGATGCTCTTGTCTTCGATTGCCTCGCGCAGTAGATCGGCCGCCTCTTGGTATTTGCGCCGACTCCGCAGCTTCGCGACCAGAGAAATCACGTCGCGTTTCACAGCATCTCTTGGGGGAGGAAGAGGCGTGTTCTTGGCAGCCGCGGACTTTGGCTTGCGCGGAGCTTTTCGAGAGTTGGTCGCTTGGCGACGTCGACTGTCGGTCGACCGCAATCTGCCGCCGTCCTGGCTAATGGTCGACAAGGCGATGCTCGGCGCAGCCCGACAGCGCTGCGGCAACATTGCGCAGTTGCGAAAGATAAAAGGCATCGGCGACGGAACGATCAGTCGATATGCCGAAGAAATACTGGACG
>JAESTW010000479.1 GCA_016763395.1 Kofleriaceae bacterium | reverse complement strand
GCAGCCACGACTTCTTCGCATATTCGATGGATGCGCTGGACAAAGAATTCGGCATCATCACACACGTTGAATCCGGTGACTTTAGCTTGGTGCTTGTCAAAATCGTACATCTTGGCGCCCAAAACCAAGCCTGCCCCGGTCCCACCCGATCCGCAAGCGTACACAATCGAGGTTTCTACTGACTTCCGACCTGAGTTTTGGCCGGGCTTGAGTGCCCCCATCTGTTCCGCCAATTCGCGGCAGCACTCAATGTAGCCCCACGCCCCAATAGCATTGGAGCCGCCCTCTGGAATGATATAGGGAATATTCCCAAGTTCCCGCTGACGTGCTGCCTCGCGCTCGTACACCTCTTCTTGCCGAGCCCAATCATCGTGGTCGATCCAAACAATCTCGGCTCCCGCCAGGCGATCAAGTAAAATGTTGCCGCTGGTCTTCGGAGGGTTTTCTTTGTCCAAGGTTCGCAGACAAACAACGCTGGCGAGTCCGAGTTTAGCAGCGGCCATGGCAGTCGCTCGACAATGGTTACTTTGTTCACCGCCCCCCGTGATAACCACATTGGCGCCCTTCTCGATGGCATCGGCGAAGAGAAACTCGAGTTTTCGGACCTTGTTCCCACTGAGTTCGAGCCCAGTCATATCGTCTCGTTTGATATAGAACTCGACACCCAACGCCGCGCTTGTCCGCTCCAAATACTGCAAGGGAGTGGGAGTGATTGCCAGAGAAACTCGATTGGGAACTTGTAGCGTCATATCAGTTTTTTAGCCATGCCCCGAATCCTCGGAGTGTCCACGATAAGTCCTTCACAGAACTTATCTCAAAGGGGGAATGCATCGCAATCACACACACACCTAGATCCACAGTGTCAATTCCTCGATGCGCCAGGTCTTTGGCGATTGTGCCGCCGCCACCTTCATCGACCCGCCCAAGTTCTGCCGTTTGCACGGGAACCTTTGCGGTAGAAAAGATCCGAAGTACTTTCGCGATGAGTTCAGCGTTGGCCTGACTACCGCCAACCTTGCCTCGCCTGCCAGTCCCAGGGAAGATAGCGGGTCCGCGTCCAAGAAGTGGTCCATGTTTGGATTCATGCACTTCCGGCCAATTGGGATTTACGCAAGCTGGCGTATCGGCGGACAAGGCCTGACTCGCCGCAAAGGCTCGGTGCAAACGGGCTTCTGTTACTGCTCCACCTTGTGAACGCAGCAGGTAACTGTACACAAGCTCCAAAAAGCGGCTGCGAGCACCCGAGCGTCCGCGAGAGCCAGTTTCTTCTCGATCGACCAGCCACGCAATCGCTGTCCGCCTTGGTGTCCCTTTTATTTCGGACACTGAACGCCATGCCAAATACGAGTTGACTCGATCATCCTGGCCATGAGCGCCAACCATCATCCTCTCCACGCCCACTGCCCGGGAGCCCGCTTTGGGAACTAGATACAGCTCCGAGCTTCGCAAGTCGTCAGCGTTTATGCCATAGCGCGTATTGAGAATACCCACAAAACTCGGCCAACTATCAGAATTATCCGTAGCGGAGACGCTGCCAACTCGGACTTGATAGTTCCCATTCCCCCGTTTCTCGATAAAGAAGGCGAAGTCATCCTTCTCACCAAGCTGAATATCGAGCGCAGTACCATCCGCTTTGATTACTTGTCCGCTTATCACTAAAGGGCGTCTGAGCCAGTGGGCCCCTTTGATTCCTCCGTGCGCTCCAGCAACCAGAACGTTTTGACTGCCCTTTGTCAGATTACCAAGAAAGAGCCGCGGAGAGGGAGTATCGATATGTGAGGCAATGATGTTGGCCCCCACTTTTTCCAATGAATCTTTGCCGACAACCACGTAGAGTGCTGTCCGGCCTTGGTTGACGAACACAACCCGCTCGCCAGCCTTCAGCGTTTCCACCTTGCCCGCGCTGGGATCGATGACTCGCCACTTCGAGTGCTCCAGGGTATAGGAAATCGTCTCCCTAGGCGTACGCGCCTTGTCCAAGAAACGCCGATAGTCGACTCGAAGACGCTGCATCTTGCTCTTCGGCGCCGCTTGCCCTGGCGACGGATTGCCTACCAGAGCTGCTAGGCATAGAAAGGCAATCAGTACCGAACTGAGTAGTGCTCTTGTCATTGATTCACCCAAGCCCGACATGCCTGCTTGGCGTAATACAAATCCAGTGTCGAGAGAAGTTCGTAGGGTGTCCCCAGCCCTGCGATTGGCAAGCCAAACTCAACCGTGGCGATATCGAGGCTACTCACCTCTCGCGCCTGGCTCCAACCGCTTTTCTCGGACACTTGCACCGGCACTCCGCCATCGGCAAAGAGTTGCAAGGCGTGGCGAAAGGCGCGAGGAGTGGCGTCGTCTCTCCGGCTATTGAGAACAATTCCTTTATTCCGACTGCCACTTTTGTCGCCAAAGAGAAGAACTCGGCTCTTTGAGTAGATCCGTTGTATGTCCAATAGGTCTTTGGACGAATCGTGCGCTTTGATGATTCTGGGTAGCAAATTCTCGACGTGAGACACGGCATCCGCGCCAGCGTAGGAACGGCGGTTGTGCCCCATAAAGATCACTACACTGCTGTGCTTCGGAGTGCCCTCAATGAGCGCTTCCATAGCAACAAAGGGCACCGCACGGGCATAGTGATTCGCGGCGGCGACAAGCCCACGGTCCACTCCAATAAAGGTCGGATCTGCCGCGGGTACCAGCGTAGCCTCTGCTCGTTCAAAATCGGCCGCGGACATGCCGTAACGCCGTAGCATGCCAAATACCGCTTTGGCCGAGAAGCCAGCAATGGCATCCATTCGCTCTGGGCTGTCGACCAGTTTGTTGCGCTGCACTTTTCGCGAGAGATGCGGCAGCAAGTCGGGAATCACAAAGACCGGCTCGTCCGGGTCATCGCCAATGACAAACTCGATCGCCTTGGCCTGAGAACCCTTGGCCTGAGAACCCTTGGCCTGAGAACCCTTGGGAGCCACGTATACATGCAGAGCAAGGGGCGTATTGAGCCATGTCTCAACCTCCATGCGACCCAAAATCGATGTGTCTAGGAGAGTAAGGCCAGATTTCTCGTATACAGGCTTCGGAGTCAGCCGAATCTCGCCAGAATCAATCGAAGCGGTCATCACTCGAAGCCCCGATTCAATCGGCTCGGTGCCAACTCGCAGAAACGCGATACTTGATGAGGCAGTATCCTTCCAGTAGTAGAGTTGTCCGGGTTTGACCTTGCTTGCGTCCTCCAAAGGCCTCGCCCCAGCCTTCTTCGCCATTTCGAGCAATGCCGAGGCACTTTGGCGCTGGGTCCGCGCACTGCCTACAAAGCGTAGATAACGATCGGCGAGCTCCGCGAGTTGCTGCCGTTGAGAGCTATCCAGTGCCGACCAGTTCACTTTGTCCGGTTTTGTTTTGGGGAAGAGTGAGTCTCTGGAACCGCTCTTGGTGTCCGCATCACCGGGGAACTCCCGGAGAAGCGTTCCCGTCTTCGGTGTGTCCGCTACCGTCTTAGAGGACGGAACACTGGTCTTGCTCGGCGCCCCTCCGCAAGCCGAAAGCAAGGAGAGTCCAAAGGAGAGTCCAAACGCAGATGCGTGTCCTCTACTCACTAGCGTACCCTCATTCAGGCTAACTTGGAGGTAACATAAGGGTTTTTCGCAGCCTCTTCTTCGATGGTCGTATTGGGCCCATGTCCGGGAACGACCAGAGCTCCAGGATCGCGGGTATACAGACTCGTCTTGATAGAGCTGAGCAGTAGCTTCGAGTCACCGCCAGGCAGATCCGTTCGTCCGATACCACGGCGAAAGAGTGTATCCCCAGCAAAGATTATCGACTTGTCGCCATCTTTCACTTCGAAACACACCGAACCAGGAGTATGTCCGGGAGTATGCAAGGTCAGAGCCGCCTCTTCACCAAAGGATATCGAATCGCCATCCTCTAGGTATTTGTCGATGGGCAGTGTGTCATCCACCTCCCAGCCAAACATCGAAGCTTGCATCTCAATACCCTCGTACAAGAAGAGGTCTCCTTTGTGCAGACAGATGTCGCCGCCGTGAGCCTCTTTGACCTTGCGCGTACAGTAAATATGGTCGAGATGAGCGTGGGTATGCACAATCGCCTTCACGGTGAAATCGTGATGTTCAATGATGCCCCGGATGCGGTCCACTTCACCGCCAGGATCTACAATGATTGCCTCCTTGGTTTTGTCACAGCCAAGAACGGTGCAGTTACACGCGAAGGCACCTGCCGGGAAAGTCTCTCGAAATAACACTTGGCGAATATAGAGTATTTTCCGTTGCGGAAACTATTCTTGAGAACGAAAAGGGATGTTAGTCGTTGCGAATTCTAGAAGGGAACCCCAAAAAAAATAGGCCATACCTTGGCTCCTGGACGCGTTTGGCGACTAGTGGAAAAGCTAGGTGGATTCCACTATGCTCTTTCAATGAGAATCCCTGGTCTCTCAACAATCCCGCTCATTCTCTCCCTCGCTAGTTGCTCTCTGCTCTTTGACGAAGAAGGTAGTACGCAGTCTCAATCGGATGGTGGAGACCTGGCTGATGGCCCCGTTGGGCTAGCTGACGCAACAAGCAACGATGCTTCCCCTTTAATTGATGGTAGCTCTGCTGACGCAACTATGGCTCCCTGTTCTGAAAACGAAGTCGACTGCGACCCAAGCGAAAATACCCAATGTCGGGCAGAGTGCGTCACTCAATTTGACCAGAATGGTTCTTATACTGCCGAGTCGGGCTGTAATACACTAATGATCGCTGCCTGGGGAGCTGGTGGAGGCAGTGGAATGAGTGTTCTCAATGGTACTTTCGCCTTGAATATGGATGCCGCTGCAGGTGGCTATGTCTACACTAACTACGCCTTATCAGGAACTGGACCACACCAGTTTTCTGTATTTGTCGGTACTGCGGGCGACAATGCAAACAATTTTGGCGCAGGAGGAATAGCAGGAGCTTTTGGGGCTGGCGCTGGAGGGGCAGCAAATGGCGTTAATGCTGGAGGAGGGGGAGGAGGAGGAGGATTCTCTGGGGTGTTTAAAGGCAGTCAGGCTTTACCAACCTCAATGGCTGACGCAGTTGCTATTGCGGGTGGTGGCGGAGGCTCTGGTGGGAACACAACGACCTCAACTAGGGTACGCGGCGGTGCTGGTGGTGGGCGAACTGGACAAAACGGCGGTGGTATAACAGGCGATTTTACCCAACCTCCATCGTTGGGCGGTGGTATGGCAAATAACAAATTGGGCGCCTTAGCTGGCGACGACGGAGCTGACATGGCCATAGAGATGGGGACTGGCAATGGTGGCGGCGGTG
>JAESTW010000478.1 GCA_016763395.1 Kofleriaceae bacterium | reverse complement strand
GAACAGCAAGGTGCTCGAGATGCCATCGCTGAGCAGATTGATGCTCTGGCCCAAGCTGGCGTCGACATCCTGGTTCTCGAGACTTTCAGCTCGATTGTGGAATTGGAAGCCGCGCTCAACGAATGTCGCCGTCGGGCATCGAAGATTCCCGTGATTGCTCACCTCACCTTTCAGGACAATCTTCTTGCCAAAGGCGGTTTGAGCCCCGTAACGGTAGCTGAGGGGCTCATCTCGGCTGGCGCGCACGTCATTGGAGCCAATTGCGGCGGTGGGCCGGACAGCCTCTACAAGATCGCAACACAGATGATCGGCCGGGGCGCTCCGGTTTGCGTTCAGCCCAACGCCGGTCAGCCCTCTCCCATCGATGGCCGGACAATCTACGTCGCCAACCCAGAACATTTCGGCGTGTACGCTCGTCGAATGCTCAAGTCCGGCGTGCAAATCATTGGCGGTTGCTGCGGCACAACCCCCGAGCATATTCAATCGATGGTCGGCGCTGTACGCATGATGGGTGGGCGTCCTCAAAGGCCCGAGATCAAGATCAGTTCGGACAGAGTTCCGATGACCCAGAGCCAGATGATGTCCAAGGTCTCAGTCGACGATCGCAGCCCACTGGCAAATCGCATTGCCAACAAGCAGTTCGCCGTCTCTGTTGAGCTCAATGCGCCTCACGGGCTAGACACGACCAAAGCCTTTGCCAATATTAAGACGCTGCAGGATGGCGGTATCAACACCATCAATGTTGCCGACGGACCACGAGCCAGCGCGCGCATGGGGAACCTGGCCTTTTGCGCAAAAGCGCAGAGCGATACTGGCATCGATACAATTCTCCATGTCTGCTGCCGAGACAGAAACTACCTCGGTCTGGTTTCTCACTTGCTCGGCGCACACGCACTGGGAATTCGCAACCTCGTCATCATTACCGGCGACCCACCCAAGATGGGTGACTACCCTTTTGCGACACCGGTCTATGATGTTGATTCCATCGAACTCTTGCGCATTGTCGCCGGACTCAACGCTGGCATCGACCCGGCTGGCAAAGTCATGCAAGGGCACACCTCGTTTTTGCTAGCAACTGGCGCCGAGCCTGCGGCAAAAGACTACGACAGAGAAATTCGTAGACTCGAAGAAAAACGTGCGGCCGGTGCCCAGTTGGTAATGACGCAACCTGTCTACGATCCCAACACCCTCAAGCGATTCCTGAAAGACGTGAAGCCGATGGGAATCCCGGTGATGGTTGGACTGCTGCCTTTGGCCTCTCACCGCAACGCCCAGTTTTTGCACACTCAAGTTCCGGGCATGCAAATCCCAAGCAAGTACCGCGATCGCATGGCCGAGGCGGGGTCGGGGCCTGAAGCCAGAGCAGTGGGCGTCGCAATCGCGCAAGAAACCCTGGCCGAGATTGTCGATGAAGTCGCTGGCGCCTACATCATGCCGCCCTTCAATCGGGCCGAGTCGGCGGTTGAAATCATTGCCAGTATCCCGGAGCATTGGCCAGGAAAGACCGCTTAGTGCTGCAAAGCGTAGACGAAGCGAGAGAGTTTCACCGTGAAGTTCCGGTTTTGGATCTTCATGCGGACACGCCGATGCTGAGCAATGTCTCTGGCTACGACATCAATGCCCGCCACGACAGAAAACTACCCAAGGCCATCAACGGGATAGGCCACGTGGATGTGCCCCGAATGCGTGATGGCGGCGTTGCCGGACAGATCTTCGGCATGTGGACCATGCCCTACCCTGAGATTTTATGTCCGCGCAGCATTCACAAGCAGCTCGATTGTATCGACCGTGCCATCGCTGACTCTGGTGGTGGAATGCGTCGCTGCTGGACCGGACGCGATGTCCGAGAGGCTCACGCGGCGGGAACGATTGCAGCGTTGGCCGGAATCGAGGGCGGACAGGCCCTGCGAGGCAATCCCGGCCGGGTCGAGGAATTTGCCGCTCGCGGCGTTCGGTACATCGGACTCTTGCATTTCAGCGCGAACGCTCTGGGCAAACCGGCCTACGGCAAAGGTGCTCAGGACGACATTGGGCTTAGCTCTGTCGGACACGAGGTAATCGACGAGATGAACCGCTTGGGTGTAATTGTTGATCTGGCCCATATCAACCAGATGGGTTTCTACGACGCCATCGCGGCATCAAACTCTCCACCCATGGTTTCGCACACGGGAGTACACGGAGTGCATCCACACTGGCGCAACATCGACGACGATCAACTCCGAGCAATCGGCGACGCAGGTGGCTGCGTTGGAGTCATTTTTGCGCGAAAATTTCTTGGCGGCAAAGGCATCGACAAGCTCTGCGATCACATCCTTCATGTCATCGAGGTTGCCGGCGAAGACACAGCAGCACTGGGTTCAGACTTCGATGGTTTCGTAGTTCCGCCAGTCGGCCTCGAAGATGTCTCACTACTGCCCAATTTGACCTATGCCCTGTCTCGGCGTGGGCTCAGCGATAACACCCTTGCCAAACTACTCGGAGGCAATGCCATCCGAGTTCTTGACGATGTGCCACCAGCCCGCGAAATCCTCGGAATCGATAAAACATGATCAGACCTACTCATTATTTACTCTTGGCGCTTGCCGTAGCTGGCTGCAAAGCCTCGGACAAGGGCGAAGATGTCAACACAACGCCCGCAGAGGAAATCGACAAGCCGGACACGCTTGCCACAACCCCCGGAGCAGAGATCGCAGACGCTGGGCTACCGACTCTGCCTAAAGCCCCTGCGCTGCCTAAAGTCCCGAGTGGACTGCCCGATACACCAAGCCCTGATTACAATCCCACGACCGCCAATAAGGTCGCTTTGGGAAGACTGTTATTCTCGGACAGCCAGCTCGCGGCTGCCGAGAGTGGCTTCTCCTGTGGCAGCTGCCATCAGGAATCAAAGGGCTTTGCCAGCGGTATCAGCATCGACAAGACTGCCAGCGGAACGCTCAATCAGCGGCATACCCCAACTCTGCGAAATATCGGCTATCACACGGAATTCTACTGGGATGGTCGGACAAAACCACTGGAATCTCACATCCTGGGGCACTGGATGGGCCAACTTGGCCTCGATCCCAAAGAGGCTACGGCCGTGATCGCTGCCGACCCTGCCTACCGCGCCCACTTTTTGCGTGCCTTCGGCGGCAAGCCTTCACCCGATCGAGCAGCGGAAGCCATCGCATCCTACCTGCGAACAATTCGCACTGGCGATTCTGCCTGGGACAAATACGAAGCGGGACAGGCCGATGCGGTAAGCGCCGACGCCATTGCCGGCGCGCTTATCTTCAACGAACGAGCCGGGTGCGCGACCTGCCATCAGCCCCCTCTCTACACAGATCTTGGATATCACTCAATTAAGGCCGTAAACCGGAGTGCCGCTGATGTAGGGCGATTTGGCACGAGCTCGATTGCTGCGGACAAGGGTGCATTTAAGACTCCTAGCTTGCGAGCACTGGCCACTAGCGCGCCCTATTTCCACAACGGCGGCGCAGCGAATCTTGGCGAAGTATTGGACGCCAAAGAGGCCAGCGGCAGCCCTCGCCTATCACCAATAGAGAGGCGACAGCTCCTCGCTTTCCTGCAAGCGCTCAATTGATCGCAGGCCCACCCAAAGGGTAGCTAGCGGCCCTCGTAGCGAAAGGCCAAAGCGATGCGCCAGTCCGGCGCGCCAACTTCTGCCGGGGTATAGCCGCGCCCGTACACGAGTTTTAGGGTCGCGCGAGGCAGGATAAAGGCTTTGATGCCCGTGCGAATCTCTCCCGGCGAAGGACCTAGATTATCACCTTCGACCTTTGCGATTTCAAGCAGCCCAGCGACTGGGAATTCCCACGAGGCAGGCAACCGATATTGCCCGGCAAGAGTGAGCAAGAGTTCGTTTCCGTGTGCCCGAGCCGGAGACAACAACACCGACTCTTTGCTGCGAATGCGAAGCCCGAAATTGCCGACGACGCGAAGGCCATGCCACCGATAGGAACTCAGCATCGTCCAAGAGAGCACAACCCCGGACTCGCCGGCAAAATGCGTTTGATCGCCGGTGGGCAAGCCAATGTGAAAAGCCATTCCGTACCCCAGGGCACTACGGGCGTCCTCGTTTAGACGCAGTTTTGCGTGAATGCGAATATCACCCAGCGTTACTGGCCGCAGGCTCTCTTCGGACAGACCGATGCCCTGCAGCCTCTCGCCCTCCTGTGCTGCGATCAGTGGAATGGCCAGCCCAAGCTGGAACCTGCTGGTGATGCCCCGCGCCATCGTGAACTCGTATCCAAGGCGCAAAGACACGGGCACGAGAGCTTCTTCTCCGGTGCGAATATCACGCAGTATGATGGGCCTGGACATCAAGCTGCCAAGTGCGCCGAAAGTCCAAGCCCCCGATGGCAAGACCTCCGCGCTGTGAGCACCAATAATCGTTCCCGGCCCCGGCTCGGACAAAAGCCGCTCCACGGAGAAGCCAGGTTGGCCGACATCAGTGCTCTGCGCGCGAGCTGGAGATTGCCACAGCCCCAGGCACAGCAGCGTCACGCCGCCAACCACTGATAGTCGGGTCTGCAGGTTGGACGATGTCAATCTGGCAGCCGCCAATCTAGCGCTCAAGCTCGCCGTCGTTTTCGTACATGCGTACGGCTGGGACATGACGGTAGCGCTGGCTGCGCAGACGCAAAGCCGCCAGGCGATCGATACTTTCTGACCTGCTCAGCCCCTCGCCTTGGTATTTCTCGATCAGCGAAACGATAGCACTACCAACTCCCGCGGGATGGTAGACAAATGTCCGGCCCAAAGAAACCACGTCCTGAAATCCATAGAGCCGCAACTCCACTACATCGCCGACGTTCATACCAACTAGCGAGCGATCCTCCCGGACAGAGAATGCGCCCTTTCCGATCAGATCCACTAGATCGATTCGATTTTTGCCCAGCTTGCGTATCTCGACCAAGGAACGTTGTCCGCTGGCCAGCGCCAGCAATACCGCGCGCTTGCCTTCGTCGTGTTCGCTCGATGCCGCGAGCAAAGCCGGACAGAGGCCCTCGTCTTTCCACGAACGCTCGACGACATACCACTCGAGAAAAGCGCTGGTGAAGCTTTCCCACTCTTCGTCATCTTCAAATACGCGCCCCCGGCTGTCGCTATAAGAGTCCCGCGCCTTGGTTACCTCGTCGTCGTGCAGATGCGCGCCGTATTGAGAAATCAGCTCCTTTGACAGAGCCCCGAGTATGGCAGCCCCCGACGTGGATTGGCCGCCAGCCATCTACGAGAGAGCTCGCATGATGTCGGAGAACTTATCAAAGAGCGGCGCCGCATCGCGTGGCCCTGGGCCTCCCTCTGGGTGGTACTGCACGCTGTAAACGGGAGAGTCGGCAGAGGCAATGCCCTCAACAGTCTTGTCATTGAGATTGATGTGGGTGCACCGAACTCCATCAGGAAGACTTTTTGCATCCACCGAGAAACCGTGATTGTGAGCTGTTACAGCGACTTTGCGGGTCTCTAAATCCATTACCGGATGATTGCCGCCGTGATGTCCGAAGGGCAGCTTGTAGCTTTTGGCACCCAGCCCAAGCGAGAGCAATTGGTGTCCCAAGCAAATGCCGAAGAGCGGGGTTCCGCTGCGAGCCAACTCGCCAATGGTGTCTATCGCCATTCCCATAGCGGCAGGATCGCCAGGTCCGTTGGACAAAAATATGCCGTCGACCTTGCGCGACAGAATTTCGCTGGCGGGAGTATTGGCGGGAACCACTTGAACGCGGCAACCGACGCTGCGAAGATCTCTCAGGATATTTTTCTTAATCCCAAAATCGTAGGCGACAATCTCGAATTCGATTGGAGCAAGTG
>JAESTW010000477.1 GCA_016763395.1 Kofleriaceae bacterium | reverse complement strand
GACTCCATGCGAGCGGCGGTACAGGGTGTTCAGCGCATCTATTTTGTGTACCCGCCACAAGGTACGTTGCTTGTCGAAGCAACGACGATTATCGCACTGGTGGCTTGCGACGCTGGTGTCGAAGCATTGGTCAACATGTCGCAGATCTCGGTCCGTGAAGGAGCGCCGAGTGCTTTGACACGCCAGCACTGGGCGTCTGAGAAAATACTCGACTGGGCCGATATCGGTGCGGTGCACCTGCGGCCTACCTACTTTGCGGAGAACTTACTCATGTTCGGAGCGGCGACCATCGCCTCGGAGGGCAAGCTTTATTTGCCATACGGTGCCGAGAAGCACGCGCCCGTCACCGCTAGTGACATCGCCCGTGTAGTCGCAGCCATTCTTGCGGATCCAGCCGAGCATGTCGGTGAGCGATACGTTGTGACTGGGCCCCAAAATCTATCGATCAAAGAAATGGCTGAGGTCTTAACGAGAGAGCTCGGCAAGCCAGTCGAATACGTGGACCTGCCCGTCGCGGAATGGGCCAAGATTCTCGCCGGAGTGGACGGGGTGACCGATTCGCTGGTGGCTCACCTTGCAGCGGTCGCTGTCGATCACCAAAATGGAATATTTCGCAGTGAGACCGATGTCGTCGAACGCATCGGGGGCCAGCCAGCCGAGACCCTTACCGCCTTCATTCGCAAACATCGATCGCTCTTTGGTGCGGGGAAGGCATTGGCTTCCTGAGCACTCGACGACCACCGGCCCTCGAGGCTAGCTCGTCGGACGGAAACGTACTGCGCTATAAGCCCGCTATGGATTCCCCACACGCGCTTGTATCGTTCTCCATCGAGAGAACGAATCGCTCAGCGAACGCATTGAGATCCGGACAGGACGACGAAAATTCGGATCAAACCTCCGATGCCAATGCTCGTTCTCGAATTCGAGCCAGGTCCACCGCCAGGGTCTGCCCACTCGAATTTTGCGAAGTTTGCTGTTCGAACTTGGCACCATTGGCCTGCCACCAAGAGCGTGCGCGCTCGTCCGACATTCCTCCACCTCGCAGGCCCGCAGACGCTCTGCCAACGTGGCCGCACTGTCAGGGCGGTCGCCAGGATCCTTCGCGAGGCAGTCGAGGATGAGCAGCTCGAGCGCAGACGGCACCGGATTATCGGTCCTCTTCGATGGAGGAATGGGTTCGGTGTGGAGATGATCAGAACAAACCTCAAGGACTGTCTTTCCTGAGAACACTTGTTTTCCCGTCAGCATGAAATACCCCACAGCGCCGAGAGCGTAGATGTCCGAGCGACCATCGATATTTTCGGGATCTGTGATCATCTCTGGGGCGAGGTACTGCGGTGTGCCCGTAATCGACTCTGCCTTGGTCAAGGCGGTTGAACCGGTGGAGTCGATTTCCTTTACCAGCCCGAAGTCCAACACCTTCGCAACGTCAGGTCGCCCCCCCTGATTGCACAGAATGATATTTGCAGGCTTGATGTCCCGGTGGATGAGCCCAATGTCGTGTGCTTCTTCTAGGGCTCCGGCAACCTGCAAGAGGACATTCACCACACGCTCTGCCGGCTGAGGGCCATCCTCTTTGACCACTGCCTCAAGGGACGCGCCATCGAGAAGCTCCATGACGTAGTAGAAGATGCCTTCGGGTGTGCGGCCGTAGTCAAAGATTGTGATGGTGTTCGGATGAGTAAGTCGGGTTGTCAATTGGACTTCGCGCTCAAATCTCTCTAGCTGGAGTTCTCCTGCGGCGTCTCCCGAAAGCAGCTTGATCGCGGTGGGCCTTTGCATCATCGCGTGCTTGGCCCGATACACGACTCCCATACCGCCCTCGCCAATCTTGGCGAGCAGGGTGTACTGTCCGAGCGCTTGGGCGTCACGCACTTCGACTCGCAGTCCGAACACGACCCGAGACACGATGTAGCAGGCGAATGTGGTCATGATTCCGAAAAGGACGAGAGTGGCGATCACGGCTTCCACGGGCCCCCCAGATTCCTGACCAGGCAGGTGGTAGATCGGCATGTCGAAGAGAGGCGCTCCGAACATCCATGGCACTGGGAATAGAATAAAAGCAGCCACCGTCAGCCCCGTCGTGTACCGAGGCCCCGTTGGCACTGCGGCGGCACGTATGGTTAACGCGAGACCAATCATGAATGCTAGCGCAGTCGCCCCAGCCTTCTCGTAGTTCACGCCCTGGTCGGCCAGAATCTCGATGTCACCCGTCGTGTACGTGTCGGCGAACTTCGCAACCATGAGGAGCCGCACAGCAAACGCCATGCTGGCGACCCACCCCAGCATGCACATCGCCTCAACGACTCGGAGTCGGGTTGGACTCCTTTTCGCACCCCTGCAGTCCAGGACGAGGACAAGCCAGAATCCACTACCTGCTACGAGGAACCAGTAGCTCGCCCTTTGCAGATCTCCGGGATTGAGCGCCCCCTGGGTCACGCAGAGCAAGGTCATGAGCGCGAGCATCACTTTTCCAAGCAAGGCGAGGCGCTGCTGGACGAGCTCAGGTTGGTCCCCTCGGCTGTACGTCATGCGGAGAGTATACGCACTCCCGTAGTGTCCAACAACTCACGGTGCATGGATTGCGCAGTCCCGACGAAGTTGCCGGCAAGCGTGAAGCGGCTGATTTCGCGCTGTGGAAAGCCGTCAAACCGGACGAACCAGCATGGCCATGACCGCCGGACAAAAGAGGGGCAAGAGCTTCGGCAACTGTAACCGCAATGCATTTGCGCAAGAGACGCTTTGGAATGTACGCCCGTCGTTGCCCGAAACCACACCTTCGGCCAAGATGAAGGTGCCGGCTCGCAGCTGATCGGTAATCATACGACAATCTCGTACGGTGCTCGCCGCCGGCGCGAATCTCAAACCATCTGGCTGGACTACGGCTACGTGTTACTAGCCAGTTACAATCAATCACACCGGCCGCTTTCATTTCGCTTGGCTCCTGTGGATGCGACACTGGGACAGAGCGACGTCGCAACGGATTGTCGTTACAACAATGTCCCACAACACATTGAATATACTTATCTTTCTCCCAGGTGCCCGTGTTCGAGGCGCTCAGAATAAAATCTGCATAGTCTCAGTTGTTGTCGCATCATCGGCCACGCTACAAGGTTTCTGACTAAATTATAGGTCTTGAAACTTCCATGAGGTATCCCGTGAAATCGTCCTTTTCTCTCTTCTTAATTTTTGCCGTCGCTACCAGCGCATGCGGAGGTTCATCCGAACAAAGCGAAACAACGCTGCCAAGCACATCAAGTACGGCACAGGCATCTTCTGCCGAAACGCCGGTTGAAACGACCGGCACGCCGTCTATGGATTTACTCCCACGGTCCCTGTTCTTTGGCAACCCCGACAAAGCGTCTCCAATGCTGAGTCCAAACGGTAAATTTCTGGCATTTCTCGCCGACAGGAATGGTGTTCTCAATGTCTGGGTCGCGCCAATTGACGACGTAGCCAACGCCAAGCCACTCACCTCGGACACCGATCGACCCGTACGAAGCTTCTCTTGGGCCTACGACAACCAACACATTTTGTACCCTCAAGACGGTGGTGGCGATGAAAATTGGCACATCTATAGTACGGACACACAGACGGGAACAACGATTGACCTAACTCCAATGGACGCAATCGCCGCTCGTATCCTCGGCGTAAGCGATAAACACCCTGAATCGATCGTTGTTGGTATCAACAACCGAATTCCCGCTCTTCATGATCTATATACGATCAACATCAAGACCGGCAAAATGAAGCTGCTACAAGAAAACCCCGGTTTCATCTCAATATCGATTGATAACAACTACAAGGTGCGGTTTGGAACCACGATGTCTCCTGATGGAGGCATGCTTGTGATGAAATACGGTGCCGGCAAGCCGACAAGTAAGAAAAAATCTAACAAGCCAACCCCCTTTGCCGAGTGGGCGCCGCTCCTAACAATTCCGCAGGAGGACTCACTCACCACTAGCATCATAGGGTTTGATAAGTCGGGTAAGAACATTTACATGTGGGACAGCCGCAACAGGAACACGTCTGCCCTCACGAGGATGAACCTCAAGACGGGCAAGAGCACTGTGCTGGCTGAACATCCTCTCGCAGACGGTGAAGGGGGCTACTTTCACCCGAATACAAAGAAACCTCTTGCCGTTTCGTTCAACTACGCAAAGCGAGAGTGGAAATTCCTCGATGCGTCTACTGAGCGAGACTTCAAAAAACTTTCTACTCTCAGTGATGGCGACGTAAATATCATCAGTGCAACCCATGATAACAATACTTGGCTTGTTGCCTTTCTCGATGATGATGGGCCGGTAAAGTACTACCACTGGGATAGAAAAAGGCAGCAAGAAAAATTCTTATTTACAAACAGAAAAGCTCTCGTCGGCGTCAAGCTATCACGAATGCACGATCGAATCATCGAATCTCGTGATGGACTAAAACTGGTCAACTACCTGAGCTTACCGCCAGACTCAGACTCGAATGGCGACGGTGTGCCGGACGAAGCTCTCCCTATGGTCATGCTCGTTCACGGTGGACCCTGGGCACGCGATCGCTGGGGCTACAACTCTCTCCATCAGCTCCTGACCAATCGAGGGTACGCGGTTATCTCAGTAAACTTCCGTGGCTCTACAGGCTTTGGTAAAAACTTCCTCAATGCCGCAAACAAAGAGTGGGCGGGAAAAATGCATGATGACTTGATCGACAGTGTCAATTGGGCCGTCAAAGAAGGTATCGCGCAGAAAGAGAAGATATGCATCATGGGTGGCAGCTATGGCGGATATGCCACGTTGGTCGGCCTAACCTTCACACCAGATACATTCGCATGCGGTGTCGATATCGTCGGTCCCTCTCGCATCGTTTCTCTGCTTGAGGCGATTCCCGACTATTGGAAGCCTATGCAGGATATATTCAAAACTCGTGTCGGCGACTGGACAACACCAGAGGGACGAAAAATGCTCGACGAGCGTTCACCTCTTGGCAAAGTTGGCAATATCGTAAAACCCTTACTCATCGGCCAGGGCGCAAACGATCCGCGAGTGAAACAAGCAGAAGCCGATCAAATCGCCAAAGCCATGGAAGCTAGGAATATTCCTGTCTCCTACCTGCTTTTCCCAGACGAGGGACATGGGTTCGCTCGCCCGCCCAATAACCTGGCGTTCTTTGCCGCGACGGAAGCATTCCTAAGCGCTCATCTGGGCGGCAAATACCTTCCGGCGACTGCTGAGGAATTTGCAGGAACAACGGTACAGGTTCCCAACGGGCTACACGGCATTCCCGGCTTCACCAAAGTTGTCAACGACCTCCGCAAGCAGGAGTAAACACACCTCCTGGCTTTGTCCGTTGGCTTACGCGAACGGACACTCGCGGTCCCCATATCTTTTAGTCGTGTCTTCGCCCCCCGGACGAACCATGGGGGTGGGACTATAACGCCTCGGACGTAGAGCTGAAGAAACCCTAGTAAAACCTTCGGGGTCGAGAATACCGAGTTTGATCTTGCACTTTTGCGTTTCTACTTTAAAACTGAGCCTGTGAGCCAAAATCCAATACAGCGTGTTGTCATTGTAGGGGCCGGCGGCGTTGGCGGTGGGATCGCTGGCCTACTGGCGAGTGTGGGAATTGATGTGCTGTTGGTTGCACGTGGCCCCCATTTGGCCGCGATCCAGTCTTCTGGACTCATCGTGCGAACGCCAACAGAAACGCGGGTACATAGGCTAGTTGCCTGTGAGCATCCACAGTGGAAAGCGGGCGATGTGGCGCTTTTGTGTGTCAAGAGCCAGGATACCGTAGAGGCACTACAACTTATTCCATCGGGTGTTCCTGTGTTTTGTGCGCAAAACGGCGTTGAGAATGAAGCCATCGTTGCAGGCAGCCATACCACCGGCGCCATGCTGGTCTGGATCACGGCCGTTTATCTTAAACCGGGGATTGTGGACTTGCATCACGGCGTAGGATGCCCCGGTATTCTTGATTTGGGACATTTCTCAGGAGAACAGAATTGGGCAACGTTTGTTGCTGAAATGTTGGTAAAGGCCGGGTTTGATTGTGTGGTTCGGCCCGATATTATGGCGTGGAAGCGAGCCAAGTTACTCTCAAACCTGCGTGGTATCTCGCAAATCACAGATGGAGAGCTCGATCGGGAGCTCTGTGACGCCATGGTGGACGAAGGCAAAGCGGTATTGAACGCCGCAAAACAGCCATTTACACCGCTCGACACGTTTATGGAGCGAATGAGCGGTTTTCAATGCATCCCAATTGATGGAATCAAACGCCCGGGCGGCAGCCTGTGGCAAAGTAGAGAACGTGGTGCTAGCTCCGAACTCGGCTGGCTCAATGGCTACATCTGCCGCACTGGGAAAACACTTGGTATCCCAACGCCGGTGAATTCTCGATTGTTGGCGCAAGCTGGCCGAGTTGTTGCGGTGACCGGTTGAGACCGCCCCTTCTCGTCCGGTGCCACTGCAAGTTCAAAGGCCTCTAGGCCTCCTCTATTCGCCGTTGGGACCACACTTTACTGTGACTCAAGAGTTCGCCACGCTGTCCGAATTAGCCGGACAACACTTCTTGCCTAGGACCTCTCTACTGCGAGGAGAATCCGAGCCTTGACATAGTCAGGCTCTCGGGTGGTCCAGATAACGCTACGACTCTACGTCTGCGTCCTTCACACTCAGTGTGAGTGCATCGTCGACAGCCTTGACGTTCACAGTCGAATCTTCCCCAACACTGCCCTCGATGATCATCTCTGCGAGGGGATCTTGTACGAGACTTTGAATTACTCGCTGGAGAGGTCGCGCTCCGTAGGCCGGACTAAAGCCCTTGGTGGCGAGAAGTTCGCGAGCAGCAGTATCAACTTCTAGAGAGATCTCCTGTGTGGCGAGAAGACTTTCCAACCTGCCGAGTTGGATATCCACGATGGAACCCATGACCTCGGGTACGAGCTGATTAAAGACCAACACATCATCGAGGCGATTTACAAACTCTGGACGGAAGAAGCCCCGGACAGATTCCATGAGGCCCGAGCGCATCGCTGCAACCTCTTCCTCAGTCTCGGTAGGAACGATGTTCTCTGCTCCCAAGTTCGACGTCAGAAGAATCAGTGTGTTTGAGAAGTTTACGGTTCGCCCACTGCTATCGGTTAGGCGACCATCGTCGAGCAATTGGAGAAAGAGGTTGAATACGTCCGGGTGTGCCTTTTCCACCTCATCAAAGAGGATCACGCTGTACGGGCGTCGTATGACTTTGTTCGTTAGCAATCCGCCCTCATCAAAGCCAATGTAACCAGGAGGAGCTCCAACCAACCTCGCGACGGAGTGCTTCTCCATGAACTCGCTCATATCGATGCGAATCAGGGCTTTCTCATCGTCAAACATGTATTCCGCAAGGGCCTTGGCTAGCTCGGTCTTGCCTACACCCGTTGGACCAACCATTAGAAAAGAACCTAGTGGCTTGTTGGGGTTTTGTACACCAGCGCGAGATCGGCGAATGGCTTTGGCGACGACAGTTAGAACGTCATCTTGTCCGACGACCCGACCGCGCAAGTGGCTTTCAAGATCGAGAAGCCGCTCGCGCTCGGATTCACCCATGCGGGCAGCCGGAATTCCGGTGAGTCGGCTCACCGCCTGTGCAATATGCTGGCTTGTGATAAGGCCCGACGGAACATCGTCGTCCTCAACGTCAACATGCGCAAAATCCGCTAGTACTTTTTCGCACTCGGGAATGACCTTATGTTGGAGTTCGGCAACACGCGCGAAGTTCTCGTCGGCAACGCAGGCCTCCATCTCGGCTTGCGCCGCAATCAAGCTGCTCTTTGCGTTCTTAACCTCTTCCGCAGCTTGACGGTTCGTTTCCCACTCCGTCGTAAGCTTGGTGCACTCAAGTTTCAACTTGCCAACCTCAACCTCAATGACACCCAGGCGCTCTTTCACTTTGGGGCTGGTTTCGCGCACCAATGCGTGCCTCTCGATTTCGATCTCCAAGATGCTCTTCTCGAGAGCGATAATCGCATCGGGCTTGGCAGACAAACGGAGCCGGACAGTTGCTGCGGCCTGATCGATCAAATCAATTGCCTTGTCCGGTAGGAAGCGGTCGTGGATGTAGCGTTTGGAAAGCCGAACCGCCGCAATTAGCGATTCATCGAGATACTGCACTCCATGGTGGGCTTCGTACTTGTCCTTGATACCCCGGAGAATCAACAGCGTGGTCTCTTCGGACGGCTCATCGACGAGCACCATCTGAAAGCGGCGTTGCAGAGCCGAGTCTTTCTCAATGTATTTTCGATACTCATCCTGAGTCGTGGCACCCATCAGGCGAATCTCTCCCCGTGACAGAGCTGGCTTGAGAAGGTTGGCTGCATCCATGGTGCCCTCGGAACCGCCGGCTCCGATGATCATATGAATCTCATCGATGAAGAGCACCACATTTCCTGCAGCAGCGGTCTCCTCCATGATGCGCGTTAGGCGTTCTTCGAACTCACCGCGAAACTTGGCTCCCGCGATTAGCTGTCCGAGATCGAGTGCAAGAATGGTGGTGTTCTGAAGATCGGGAGGCACGCTTCCCTCGACGATTCGCTGAGCCAGGCCTTCGACGATTGCCGTCTTACCAACACCGGGCTCCCCGACAATGACCGGGTTGTTCTTTGAGCGTCGGCTCAGTATTTCGAGAGCCAATTGAATCTCTTCGTCTCTGCCGATTACTGGATCAAGGTCGCCGCTTTGAGCCTTCGCTGTCAGGTCCGTTGCGTATTTTTCAAGGTACTCGTACTCGCCACCTTCTGCATTGAAACCACTCTTAGGTGCCGCTTTAAGTAGGAGCGCTAGCCTGTCGAAGTCGACTTTGCATTCAAGCAAGAGCTCGCGCATCGCTCGGTCCTCGACCAGCCCCAGCACCAGGTGATTGGGGCCAATGTACTTTTGGTCTAGACTGGTGGCGAACTCCTCGGCGAGCACCAAGATACGCTCTAGATCGCGGCTAATTGGCGTGTCCTTTGCGTTTGAGGGAGCTTTTTCCATGCCCACCAGGCGTGCTTCGACGCGCGAGTTGAGCGCACCCCAATCGCCATCGCTGTCTTGCAGAAATTTCTGGACAGTTGAGCCCTTGGCTTCGGAAAGACCGTGAAGCAAGTGCACGGGGTCGACGCGCGCATGGCCATGCTTCACAGCATAGCGACTGGCCCTTTCAAGGGCATCCTGGGCTTGAAATGTGAGTCTCTCAATTAACATATCGATCTTCCCCCAACGATGGCTCGAAAATGGAGCCACTCGCAGTAAGCGTGAATCGTGCACGATCGCTCAGAGTATTTATAGAGGCATTGGCGAGAAAGAAACAAGAGTTTGTCTCATCAGCGTGGGTTGCGTGGCCAACAAGTACATTGGTGGATTGCGTTTGAGGTTTGAGCATGGGGACCTGGCTGCGTTCGAGTTGGGTTTCCAGGGGTGAGTATGAAATAGAAAGGCGTATTGGGGCTTGGCGCAAACGCGAGTGGGCGCCTTGACTGCG
>JAESTW010000476.1 GCA_016763395.1 Kofleriaceae bacterium | reverse complement strand
TGGCATGAGCATTCCACTTCTTTTGCTACCCCTTCTTTTCGCCCACTCAGCACAGCTTGGCCCGGCACAGGTCGATCCCTCCGATCCCGGGAACCGATTTGCTCACGAAGTCAGCCAGCTCGCAGATTCGGGCTGGACCATAGGTGACCTGCGCAGTGAAGAAGTCGGGGAGCAGATTTCCTTGTCTCTGACCATGGTACCTACCATGGCAAATTCCAAGCAGGCTGAGGAGCTTTCGCTGGTTTGGGACTTCCGAACTCAGCAATTCAACAAATTTGTCCGTCACCATACTGCGATGCCCAGTGAAGCGCGGAACTATGCGTTTGAAGCGGCTCTACTAGAAGAGCTTAATTACGGTGCTCCGTCAACGATAGAAACTGGGTGTGCGGACACGTTCATACGCTTTGGCGAGACTGAGGTAATTGTCAGTAGCGATGACTACGAAGTGGAACTCAGTCACGTTGAGAGCAATGCTGGCAGCACCTTGGCGAGTTGGCTTCGCCGGACACTCAGCAGTGGCGAGCTCGTCGACGTCCGCGCTACGCTTCATGACACCGGCGGCCAAGTGGAGCGCTTTGTCGTGTTGCTGGTAGATGGTGACGAGGGGCTACTTCGGGCGAAAGTAAAAGTAAATCGTCAAGGCAAGCCATTGTCCTTCTCTGTCCATCACACTCCTGGGCATGCTGTGTGGCGACGCTATCTGGCAGGCGCGGCGTTGGCCAATACGCTCGCCGATGGAGAGGTGATCCGCTCGTTGAAAATGAGCGAGGACGATAGCAATGTGTTGCTCACAATAAAGCTTGGCGATGGCCAGCAAATCACTATCGGGGAGTCCGACTTTGAAGATGATGACGATGGCTGTGGTTGCTAGCTCTTTGCCAAATGCTGATGGCCTCGCAATTTAGTGCATAAAAACCGGGAATTTGCACCCGGCTTTGCTACTCTACTCGGCTACATGATCGGCGATACCAAAGCGCAAATAGACATACTTCTCAGCGATGTGCGACGAGATATTGATGTTTCCACCCAAAGGCGAATTTACTGCAATCGCAACATTAAGATGCAGGGGATTGAGCTTATCGGCTGGGACATGGATTACACCTTGGCCCTCTATCATCAGGAGCGTCTCGAAAATCTCTCAATCAACCTGACTCTGCAGAAGCTTATTGCCAATCACGGCTACCCCGAAGAAATCTTAGAGTTGAAATTCAACCCGGACTTGGCCATTCGCGGCATTGTTATTGACTGTCCGAACGGCAATGTTTTTAAGATGGATCGACATGGCTATATCGGCCGTGTCTTTCACGGTACCAGCGAACTTAGCAGTGAGTTGCGCGACAAACAGTACCGCAGTAAAAAGATTCGCCTCTCGTCCGACCGCTATCGGTGGATAGACACTCTCTTTGGTCTCCCGGACGCTGTTATGTACATGACGATGGTCGACTGGGTTGACGGCCGTGAGAAAACCCCCGATTACCTAAAGCTCTTTTGGGACATTCGCAAATCCATCGACGAAGCACACCGTGACGATACCCTCAAGACGGTTATCAAAAGGGAGATGCCGGACTACGTGCACAAAGATCCGGGCTTGGCCGAGATGCTTCACAAGTTTCGCTCCTCGGGAAAGAAGCAGTTTCTGCTGACCAACTCCTATTGGCTGTACACCAATGAGGTCATGAAGTACCTGCTCGACGGTGAGAGAAAAGCGTATGGCAGTTGGAGAAACTACTTCGACTTCATCATTGTCGGAGGTTCAAAACCAGGCTTTTTTAACGATCGAAAACCCTTCTTAGAAGTCGATACCGAGACCGGCGAGACGATCGGTGAGGGCGCCAAAGAGCTGCGCGGAGACAAAGTGTACCAAGGCGGCAACATTCGCGACTTTGAAGTGATGACCAAGGTCCGTGGTGAGCAAGTTCTCTACGTTGGTGATCATATATACGGCGACATGATTCGGCTCAAAAAGTCACGTGGTTGGCGAACCGCTATGGTTCTCCAAGAGCTCGATGATGAGAACTCCACAAGTGATCGATTTGCATCAAAAATTAAAGATCTGCGAGCAATTGACCGTCGTCGCCGTAACTTGGAATCTGAGATCGATTACCAGGTACTACTTCTCAAGCAGATACAAAGACTGCTCGATACCTCGGAAGAGTCGCTACTAGAACGCTTAGCGCTTGCTAAGGAAGAGGCTAGGCTCGAGCTGGACGGACTTCGCAGTCGCAGCAAAGTTATGCTGCAAGAAGTCATTGGGCTGGAGAAGTCGATCGATCGCGCCTACAACCTTCGTTGGGGCGCAATGTTTCGAGAGGGCAATGAGACCAGCCGTTTTGGCAATCAAGTAGCTGACTACGCAGATTTATACACGTCCAAGGCCTCGAACTTTCTGTCCTATTCTCCTCTGAGATATTTTCGCGCACCACGGAAAGTGATGCCTCATGAACTCTAAATGGGATCGGCAGCGTGAGCTGTTGGGGATATTCTGGGGGAACCCAGGGATAGGGTTGGCTGTGCGATGACGGAGTCTTCGTATGATGCGGCTGTGAATTCGTGTTCCATTTGTGCGCAACCAGCGCAAACTCTCCTACTTTGTGATTCTTGTGCTGCTGCGGCAAAAAAACTGCCCGACATGGTGCCAGAGCAAATCACAATGAGTATTCAGGGTGAGGTTAACTCGTGCCTGATCGATGCTTGGGGGCGAATCTTTCGCTTGGGCACGCGAACCGAAATTGGCCGAGAACCGGAAGGGTGTGGCATCACCATTCATCAGGGCTCTGTGTCCCGCAAACACGCCTGCTTGGAGTTTGAAGCGTCCGGAACTGACGGCGCGGGAACCGTATATTTGCGGGATTTGGGTAGCACCAATGGAACGGTCGTAGCCAATCGCAGTGTCCGGGATTCGATGGAACTTGTCACCGGTGATTTGCTCTTTATCGGCTCGGTTGGCTTCTACTACTTGACTCCAGTTCCCGCTATTTCCATGGGCAAGCTCGAAGTGGGGACGGCCAATCTCGAGTCTGCGTTTCACGGCGGCGATGATGGTGACGACGATTTTATCGAATCAACCGATCTTCACGAACCCGAGCATTTGAAGCTTCGCACTATCGAAGCCACCGGTGGCGGTGGTGGTTTTGTATGTATTGGCGACCAAGAAGTTCAGGTTTCTATGGTGCAGCTCGAACTTCTGCAGCTCTTGGTAAAGAGAATGCTCAGCGATAGGTCTCGTCCGGTGGCAGTTCGAGGATATGTGCACTCGTCCGAGATACTGGCAGCTGTCAGCTGGGACACCGCACATCCGAGTGACAGTCACGTCAAGCAGTTGGTGCGCCGCCTGCGTCGATCCTTGGCGCGAAGCGGGCGGGATAACCTTATCGAGTCGCAGCAAGGACTCGGATATAGGCTCAGTGTTATTCCTAGCTAGTCAATGAGATAATTGGCCACTGGAAGGTGTAGGTGGCTCATACCCGCACATTGTGGGATGAGTTTTAGGGGCGAATGCGGTATTTACGCCTTGCGGGGACCGTTACACTCTTCCAAGGCGATCGTTTTGTGATGATTGCCCTCAATTTCGCTCTGCCTATTTTATGGATGAAGGTGTACACTTAGTAGACCTGTTCATGGTTATCGTGTCTGCAGTACAAACTATTTTGATGGAGTGTCCCAAATGAGAAATTGCCCTGAGAAATGCGTCGGTAGTCGAAGCAACGCAAGAGGTCAACGCGGCAGCGTGATGGTTATTGCGATGGTGACGCTCAGCGGATTGTTAGCTGTAGCTGCGTTGACTCTGGTTAAAGTAAAGCGCGGCGTGAATGCGTCGACCCAGGCCCGGTTTCAATCGATGGCGTTGTTCGCTGCGGAGAGTGGCATCGCCGCAGGTATGGACTATTTGCGCGCGAACAACGCCAGCAATAATTTCACCGCAATTCTCAATTCAACTCCAACAGGTGCCACAGGCATCGCCGGCAATACGATCTTAAGCGGACAGACTGGCAGTCTGTTCTCGAGTGACGTTGAGATGTCCTACACGGTTTCAATATTGAATAACACCGATGACCCGAGCTTCGCGACCGGTGTGGACTCGGACAATATCGTAATCCTCCACGTCGTTGGCCGAGGCCCAGGCACTTCGATGGTTGTTCTCGAGGTGGCAACTGGAGGCGCTCCTTTGGGCAGTGATGGTCGGCCCTGTCCGGGCTATGCCCAGGGCAATATCAGTGAAGATGGCTCTGGACGCAATGATTGCTTAGGCACAATCATCAGCACTGACGTTCAAACCTACACACCGGGAACCCCATAGAAACATGGCTAATACAATTGCTTCGCGCAACGCAACCCGTGGTGAACGCGGCTTTACGATCATGGAATTGCTCATTGTGATGGGCATTAGTTTGTTTGGTATGGCCGGACTCATGTCGGTCTACACTTCGACTGCTGGTGCCAACCAAGGGGTCAGCCAAAGTGCCGAAGCTATCGATATCTGTGAGCAAACGATGGAGGGATTTCGCTCTATGTCCGTCGCTCAGATCGAGACCGACTATAGTGCTATTACCGGCACGGGATGGGGGCCAGTTACTCACTTCGATGGATTTATTCTCGGACGCAATGAGGTGCACTTTGAAAGACAGATTTCGGCCGCAGAAGTCCCCAGCTTTCCCGGACTGGTGCGGATCGATGTAGTTGTGAGTTGGGCAGACGATGGTGAGGACCCAACCAATGCAGCTACGTTGGCCTCTGAGTTTCACTCAGTAACCTTGCAAATGGTTCGAACTCGGCTGGAGGCATTGTAGTTTCAATGCGTACTCCCCAAAGGCGTCGTTCCGAGTCCGGATTTACACTCATCGAACTCACGGTCGTGGTAGCGATCATTTCGATATTGGCGGCGCTGGCTGTCGTTCGA
>JAESTW010000475.1 GCA_016763395.1 Kofleriaceae bacterium | reverse complement strand
GTTCCTTGCGTGAAATATTCAGATACTCATCAAGCGACCAAAAGCTTCCGCCAGATTTTCTAGCCTTATATTTGCCAACGTAATACGAGAAATGTAAAAGTGTTTTTTCAACTACTCCAGCATCATCATACTCACGAAAAGCCAGCGCAATTGCCTCTGCAGAAATCGCCTCTGCCAGCTGCAGGTATTCATTCTCAGCCCGGCTCTTGAACTCTTGTACAGCGCGCACCATGGGGGCCGTTGCCGCTGCTTTTTGGGTCCATGGAAAGACCAAGTGCAGATCGCTTGGCAACTGGCATGCGGTGGTCTGTGTGCCCTCGCTAGACTGGTGCTCCTCGCCAGCGTGATTCGGAGTTGCGTCCGAAGCTCGTGTACTACGCGCCTGAAAGAGCCGTACTCCGCCCAGGCTGGCACACGCGATGTCCGCGCCAGATCCTCTCGCGCCCATTTTTGCTTGGGCGTCACCATGAGCTTTGGCAGCAAGTCTGTGCACCAGCGCTTGGTTTACCGTAGCGTCGGCGGGCGTAATAGAAATTCCGATGGCCGCCACTGTTGCTGCGGCCGAGGAACCAAGTCCAATTTTTGTTCCCTTGTGGCGAAAGGAGTCCGTGCAGACTGATACCCGGCGGGCATTGTGTACTTCTTGGCTCGCTTGTCCGAATTCTTGAGCTATGGTGCGTTGGGCAGAGAGCAAGAAGGGAGAGAGGTACTGGGTCTTGCGGTGAAGAGTGGCAACGGCCGCTCTATCGACTGCCATGAGTATCGCCGGGCCACCGTCAACAACGGCGTACTCGCCAGCAAGCATTATCTTCGCTGGCGCGTAACAGGATATGGTCTTGGTTTCGGACATGTGAACCTGTGTTTTAGGCGATGAGCGAGGCGCCGGGCCCTGAAGCGCTGATGATGACTTCGCTGACTTCAGAGAGTTCGCTCATGGCATCGGCCACGCGCCGGCTCTCGGAAATTGAGGTGAGAACTTTTACATGGGGGCCCGCGTCCATCGTTGGATAGGCAGAGATTCCCTCTTCACGAAGCTCGGACACTCGATTTAGGCAAGCGAGGGTGGCGGGCTGCCAATAGCGAATTGGCGGGCGAGAGGCCAAGGCAGCGGCGTGCATGGCCATTGCACTACCTTCTGTGATGGCTCCGAGCTTCTCCAAATCTCGCTGCCCGATGGCCTCTTTGGCGCTCTTGATGTCCGGCGGTACAGAGTCTATCCATGCTTGGTATAGAGGCGAGGTCGCTGAGCAGTGATCCATTGCCTGCCGTGATGAAATACTTTTTTTGACTCCACCTCCGACGATGGCAATGACCATGCAAATCTGCCAATCGTCGGCGCTGGCAATGGAGGTGGCGAGCGAGTCGCTGCCGTCAGCTTCTGTGCCCGGATGCATTTCTACAAGCCCTGAGAAGATCGATCGCGCCGCCGAACCACTGCCGCGACGGGCCAACACACTCAATTCTGAGTCACTCAATTGCAGTCCGGCTGCATGGCTCGCTGCCACCGCGAGGGCGGCAAATGCAGATGCTGAAGAGGCCAAGCCGCTCGATGTGGGAAAGCCATTGTTGCTCACAACCCGCGCTCGCGTTGTGATTCCCGCGCGGTTGCGAATGATGTCCAGCCACGGGCTTAGACGTTTCGTTGTCGAGGGGGCGTCGTCTAAGAAAAACTCGTCATCACTGAGCTTGTCGTCAAAGTACACGCTGGTGGTAGTTCGCAGCTTGTCCAGGGTTAGGGAGAGGCTGCCCGCCGCCGGTAAATTGAGCTCGCTATTTCGTTTGCCCCAGTATTTGACCAATGCGATGTTCGCGCAGGCTTGGGCTTTGGTGCCGCGATACGGGTGGTTGAGAGGTGTTTCTTGCGACATGTTCTGTTCTTAGGTTGAGGAGCCGAGTTGAGTGCTAAAACTTTCAAAGCCCGCCTTGTGCAAGGCGCTGCAGACATCTTGTTCTCGTCCGGGCGCTAGGGCAATGATCGCGCCGCCGCCGCCTGCGCCTGTAAGCTTGGCTCCGATTGCGCCCGCGCTGTGGGCGACGTCGACCATGGTGTCGAGAGTGTCAACACTAACGCCAAGTCGCGAAAGCTCACGGTGGCAGCGATTCATACAGGTGCCCAACTGCTTCAAGTCGCCGGACAAAAGCGCGCTTTGCCCTTCACGAGTGAGAGTGGCAATCTCTGAAATCGCCGATTGCAAGGCAGGTGTTTCGTGTAGCGCATCCCGGACAAGTTTGACCATTTTCGCGGTGCTGCGCCGGATGCCAGAGAGCCCGACAACGATGGGCAGAGCAGGGCAAGTCAAGGTGGTCAGCCCCGAGTCTTTTTGATAGCTGGCAATACCTCCGCTCATACTCAGGGCCACATCGATACCACTCGGTGTGTCGTGAAAACAGGCCTCGCCGGCATTGGCGATTGCAAGGAGTTGCTCGTCATCGTCATCGCCAATGCAACGCGCGATAGCGACACACATGGCGGCAGAGGAACCCAATCCAGCACCTGCGGGCAAATCGCTGCGCAACTGCAAGTCAGCGAAATCGACCTTGGCGGCCTCTAGCATGGCAGAAAATGCGATAGCAACCGGGTGCGGCGTGTCACTGGTGAGATCGAGGTCCCAATCGGAAACGCGGAGTCGGCTCGTCTTGTTAGAGTTTTTCTCAATGATCTGGTGGGTGGCAGTTATCCCCCTGAAAATGCCGCCAGCTAGTGCAGGATGACCGTATACGACCGCGTGCTCCCCCAACAAGATGACTTTTCCCATTGCCATCGCGTGCAGCCCTTGCTGGTTTTTTGAACTCATTTTTCAGCAAGACCTGGTCCCAGATCCTGAATCCAGCTCCGTAGGGGCTCTTGAATGTGCTTGGGAGCATATTGTAACTCTCTGGGGGTGCGGCAGCCCGTAAGAAGAAGTATGGTTTGCAAGGAGTGTTTGAGAGACTCCAGAAAGGCGTAGACTGCCTCTTGTCCGCCCGCCCGCTGGGCTCGAAGTGCCGGGGCAGCCAGTCCGCCCAATGTGGCACCGAGGGCAATGGCCCGTGCGATGTCATATCCCGTGCGCAGTCCGCCGCTGGCAACTACATTCAGACCAGCAGAGACGCAGGAATGCACACTCACTGCCGTAGGCAAGCCCCAGTCCCATAGTTCATCGCCCAGGGATTGTTGCGCGCTTCCCTCCTGTGCTCGATGGCGCTCGACGGCTACCCACGAGGTTCCGCCGGCCCCACTCACATCGACGTTCTTCACGCCCATTCCTACCAGGCGGTCGGCAACCTGTTTAGATACACCACAGCCGGTCTCTTTGACGATCAGAGGAATTCCGAGCTCTGCATTGAGAGTCGCTATCATTTCGGCAGCACCTCGGAAATCACGATCACCATTGTGCTGAATTCGTTCCTGCGCCGGGTTTAAATGCACTGCCATTGCATCGGCGCCCACTTGCTCGGCCAACTTGGCGACCCCGGCGACGCCGTACTCTTGCGCTTGAATCGCGCCAATATTGCCGATGAGCAGGAGCTCTGGCGCGATATCCCGGACTTCGTAGGTCGAGAGTAAATCTGCATTGTCCGCCAAGGCTCGTTGGGAGCCAAGCCCGAAGGCAACACCGGACATCTCGGCAGCCGCAGCCAAGTCGCGATTGATTGTCCGGGCCTCGGCAGTTCCGCCAGTCATGCCGGTGATGAGAATCGGCGCAGCTAGAATTTTACCTAGGAACTTTGTGCTCAGGTCGATTTCATCGACTGCGAGTTCGGGCAAACTTTGGTGCACCAGCTGAACCGATTCCAGCAAGGTACTACGCTCTCTGAAATCAGAAATACCACTGGCCGCTAGCTCAATGTGATCCGCTTTCCGGCGCTGGATTTCGTCGTTTGCCATGGTGTCTTCGTGTACCACAAAGGGCGAGTAGGAAGAGGAGAAAGCCCGCCAGTGGTCCACCGCTTCGGCTACCAGCGAACGCGCAACCACCTGTGTTCTGAGGGCCTCGGGCGATACACACCGATCTTTCTCCTGTGGTTTGTAGGCACTCATAAGCGCTTGGACACGCTTGTGGATCTCGGTCACAAAACGCGGTGCAAACCGATTCACCCGAGGATGTTGTCGCGCAAATATCGCCATCGCAGTCTCCTGGTCCTTGGCAGCTAGCACCCAACCCACCTGTGTTTCCGGGCCCTAGAACACATTGCCCGGCCAGGCATAGGTAGGAAAATCCACATTCACTCGCTGCTCGGCATTCTCCCTGTGTCACTGTGATGCTGCTTGTGCCGTATTGGTTGCGGTCGTCGAAGATTCGAACTTCAATTTCGTGCTCGTCCGGGCTCAGTGTCTTGGGCGCGCTGAATACGACGCTACTGACATCACCGGATTCCCGGCTCTCCAAAAGTACGCCGTCGATCCAAAGTTCTGCTCGCGTCATCGCGTCGTGGTCGTCAACCCCGGTAGCGCGGATAGTGAATCCAGTAGAGACCTCGCTCGCCGCTTGCGGGCTCTCGATACGCACCTCGGGCACTGCGCCTTCGCCAAAGACGTCGAGCAAATACTGGACGCTATTTTGGGTGTCGCCACCGCAGCTGCATTCGCGCTCGACAAACTCGCCACAGGCTGCATCGGTATCCTGAAAGGATTTGATAGGACAGCCGGGCAAATAGGTTAGCGGATCGGAGCAATCCAGTTCGTGGTCGAGGCCAAAGGCATGGGCCGACTCTTGTCCGACAATGTTGCAGATTTCTCGCATGTCATCATAGATGGCTGCATACGTGAAGGTGATTGCGTTCTCGATGACACTGCAGGTAAAGGGAGAAACGCCGCCAGCTCGGGTGAAGGACCCTTCCAGTGGCGTGCCTGCGACCATCGCCTCAAAGTGGCTTTGATCTCCGGGATCAATGTCGGTGACCACGACGTCAAACGGACGGTAGAGTTGCCGGACGCAGCCCACCATGTTGTCCCAGTCTTGGTCGCTGTGACTCCACTCGCTGAGTTCAATGGCACGTCCGAGGATACTCGAGTGGTTTGTCCGGGAATCCTCGAAGCCTGGACTAACGGAGCAACCACCTGTGCAGCGATTGAGGAAGAGAATCCTGCTGCCGCTACGTCCGCCTTTGGCGTTTACCATCGCCGGTGGTGCCTCAATATAGCTACCTCGATTGAGGCTTGCGTTGGGCGAGCTTGCGGGCGCTCCGTAGAGGGCAGCTAGGACGAGGGGAATACTGGGGGGAAGCACCGTGCAATGGAATCACATTCCAGCGGCGCTCTCTGTGGGCAGGGCCACCAAAGCCTTCAAAGTAAGTAAATGATAGTGATAACAGTGACCGTCCACGCCAGGAGATTCGTCAAAAATGGCCAGTCGTGCAAAATCGCGTCGGTTGGGCTCTCTTCGATTTGCATCCACAGCGTGATTTGCAAAAAACGGGCGATGCCGATGACGCAAAAAGGAAGAGTCCACAGGAGTTGGTCGGTTTGAAAGGCTTCTACTGTCCGGGTATCTCGGGTGTATAGCGCGTATGCAGCGCAGGTTCCGATAGACAGAAGGGTTAGAGCAAAACGCAGGGTAGACAGGTCGTAGCCGCCAAGTGCTACCCGAGTTTCTCGCGGCGGGCGATTTTGCCGAATTGCTTGTTGTAGCTCGTGCGCACGTTTGCCAAAG
>JAESTW010000474.1 GCA_016763395.1 Kofleriaceae bacterium | reverse complement strand
CGCGGACATCTCGACGACGATTGCGTCTCGAGTTGGTACGGTTAATCCGTACCCTAGCTCGATCTACACGTCTGTCAACGCGGCGATCTACACGCCTGTCAACGCGGCGGTTCTGGCGATCGATTTGTCGGTCGACTTTGCGATGCTGCCTCTCGACTTTGCGATGTTGCCTCTCCACGTTGCGATGCTGCCTATCGACCTGGCGGTGCTGGCGGTCTACTCGGCGCTGTAGCTTGCGAGTATTGCGGTCCCAGACGTGTCGCTGAGTTCGGCGGCTTCTGGTGATGTCGCGGACTCGGACAACACTGTGTCGTCTCGGTGCTGCCCGGACGGAGCTCGTCCAGTGACCTTGGGTCCACAAGCCATTGTTACTACGTCTCGGAGCTGACCATTGGTATCCCGCTCTTGCGTTGACCCGCCATTGTCCGTCGACCCAATGATTTCCGTCATAAAAACCAACCGACCAAGTTGAGTTTTTACGCGCGCGAGTGGGAACCCATGAGCCAGGAGCCCAGGTTCCGTAGCGCATTGATCCAACTTGCCATCGGAATCCGTTGCGGCGGTTTTGACGCCAAAATCCAGGAACCCATTGCCTGCCGTTATCCCAATATCCAGCCACCCACTGCGACCGGTTTTGATTTTGCGTTGGAGCCCAGCTTCCGTTTACCCACGCATTGCCCCGAAAGGAGCCAGCATTCCAACGAAACCCTACTCGCGTTTGTGGGCGTGATTGTCCGGCTACCCAATAGCCGTCACTGCCGCGGTGGCCAGCGACCCAAACGTCACCCCGTCGCAAGTTGTTGGCTCGCCAACCAGGATTTACCCAGGTATTGCCGCGATAGTGACCATTGTCCCAAGCCATGCCCGAACGGGTTCGCAGGCGGTAGAAACCGTCGATCTGTCTGCCGTTGGCTAGTACCTGGGCATCGACCCACACATAGTCGAGATCGGGAGCGTAGGGATCGTGATTGCCCGTATCTTCGCCGAAGTCATCGAAAAAGTCGTCTTGTATCGCAGCGCCGAAAGGATCGACGTTGATATCAACAGAAACCGAGCCGCCGTATGGATCGCCCATGGGCACCGGCGCGTAGTCTTGTGCAGTGGCAATGGCCGCGACAGACGCCAGCGCGAGAGACGCGAGAATAGTAGTTGTGGCAACGAAGGTTTTTTGCATGCTTCAATTCCTGTTTGGAGAGTATTGTCGGACGCCGCAAAAGCTGCGGTATTCAACGGAGTATGAGTTATTTGGGAGTTATTTTAAGAGTTCAGACTGGTGTTCTAAGACGCTGGAAAGTTGCCTTTGGGCCATGAGTTCTCTGCGCAGCGCCGCCTTCTCCTTACTGGCTCGTTCGACCGTGACTCGAGCGAGATGTCGGGATGCGGCGCAGCTAACTACAGTCACGATAGCGATAATGGCAATTGCTTCGTCGGCGGAGGAGAAAGAGCGCCGAGCTGCGTCGAGTATTCGCTGACTAACTTCTTGGCAGTCCACCAGTACCGCAGAGGGATCTTCTCCCCACGCTAGCCGTCGACTCAATGCATCGTGCAAGGACAAGTCAATATCCATTTCATCGTCGCTGTCTACGACTTCGCGCTTGCGGAGCCGTCGGCTGATCGCGTCAAAAATTTCTCGACCAGGCGATTCGTCACCATACTCAGCTGAGTTGAGCGCTTCGTCGCGCAATACTTCAAATCTCTCGGACAGGCTCATGGTGATGGCTCCTCAACGGTATCTATATCTACGTCATGGGCGAGAATGTCCTGGTTCCGAGAAACTCGTAGGCGTAGCCTCTCAGTCTCTTGTTGCAGCTCCTGCAGGCGATCGCTAGTTGGTTTGCCCGCCTCGATGACGATCATAGCGAGAGCGTGGAAGAGGATTTGATGTGCCGAGGACAGAAGATAGAAGGCTGTACGTTGAGCCCCGGAATCCGTGGTCGGGGCACGGCGAATCTCCGAGAGTTGTGCAACGCGTGCTTTGTCCAGTGCCGCGACAATTGTATTGAGTTCGCTCTCTCCCAAAAGATGGTTCCCGTACAATTCTCTGGCAGTGCCGGACATCTCTTGTTTGCCATTGTGGTCAAGAGCGGACTCGTTGGCAGCCGAGAGAACAATGGCCAAATAGGGATTGTGATCCAAACTCAGCGCAGCCTTGGTCTCGCTGAGTGAAGTTTCCAGTGCCAGAGCAACGTCGTCGGACAAATCGGATAAAGGCTGGGAACGCGCTTCAAAATCTCCAAATGGAATGGTGGGATTGCCGGAAAAAGTAGCGTCCGGGAGCTCTGTTGATGGCGCGGTGGCGGCGATTTCTGCGCTCAACTTTTGAATTCGGGTACTCATCTGAGAGCCGATCACCATTTCACCCACGACCAGAGAGCGCAGAACAGCAATTTCCAGACACACACCGAAATCTTGGTCTTCTTGACTCAGATCCTCACACACTGCCAGGGACGCCGCGCGAAGAGTGTCAAACAGTTCTCGAAGAGGCGGGTAGCTACTACTTTTTCCGAGCCAAGCGGTCACCAGGGAGTCTGCAAAGGTCCACACGTGAACGCCGCTGGTGTTGTTCAAATCGTGGTAGACCGCTTCACAATAACTGCCCGCTAACAGCGAAATCGCTTCGCTTTTGTCCAGGCCGGCGGCGATGCTGCTCTCGGCCAGTCCCATGTCTGAACACACTCTTAAAAACAGTTTTCGGCGTTTCCACCACGCTTGCGCACCATCCCGCCGGAGTCGTTCCGTGTCCGAGTTACTGTTGGAACTCTGGTTGTGGCGTCCAACGTCAATGATAATGACGCTAACGTTATCGCCGCCGCCGCCGCGTTTGGCCAATTCCACCAAGTCAGCGCTGGCGTTTTCAGGCAGAATTGCTCCATCTACGATTTTTTCGATGTCGCCCTGGGTTGCGTAGCCATTGAGCCCGTCAGAACACAGAAGAATTCGGTCGAAGGGTTTTAGATGCAGTTCGCTCAGGTCGACATTGGTTGTGTGAAGCCCTCCCAAATTGCGCGAGAGCACACTCGAGTGGGGGTGATTGTGGGCTTGAGCCGGGGTTAGTTTTCCCAGGGCAACCAACTCGGCGACCACGGTATGGTCTTCAGTGAGCCGAGACAACCTGTGATCTCGCATCAAGTAGGCGCGCGAGTCCCCGACATGGGCAATGTATGCCAATTGTGGGTTGGCAAACACCACCCCGACAAAGGTCGTTCCCATTCCGTGAAGTTCTGAGTGGCGATTCGCGTCAACATGGATTCTGGCACCGGCTTGCTTGGCCGCATCTACCAATAACTCTCCATGCGCACGGCCGGAGGCTAGCCCATGCTGCATCACTTCTGCCGCTACTTCACAGCCAATACGAGAGGCAGTAGCGCCGCCCTGATGTCCGCCCATCCCGTCCAAGACGAGGTACACACCCAACTCGGGATTGACGGAGATGCAGTCTTGATTTTCTTCTCGCTCTAGTCCGACATCGGTAAGACCTGCGGACTGCACTGAGAAATTGGAATCGCTAAGGCTCTCGCCAGAATTAAGTTCGCCGGACACAGAACTTTCGAAAGTCGAGGAGGAGTGGGCAGGTGCGGAGTCGTCTCTAGTATTGGGCATGGCTCTGCTCTTCCGCGACAAAGTCTTGTTGGAATACTTCGACTAGCTCCCTCGCTGTAGCAAAGTTCATGCGAACGATTTCGCGTACAAAAAGATTTGTCCCAGGCCCTGGTGGCAAGGTATTTTTTGAGGTTTGCACAACTAAATCCCCGAGAGTCACCACGGCTCGCAATATGGATCGCGGGACTAGGCCCAACCCCATTAACATTGCACTCCACTGGGAGACAAAATGCCGTAGCGCTTTCTGGGAAGGGGCGTGCAGGTGCTGCTGCATTTGTCGCAGGGCACTATCAAAATGCCGGCGAACCGTTTCCTCAGCAAGGGCAGCGAAAGAGTCGTCAATCGAATGCCGTGAGGCGACTAAGGTACGTAGAATTGCTGTCCGCAGCGACTCAAAAACCTGCGCATTGCTTCGGGCGATCATTAGGGCGATTCTACCATCTTCCCACTATCTCTGAGCCGCTCCTGTGCTACATTAGATTGTAGATAGAAGAGGGGGTGCATGTGGTGTCGGATGGAACAATATTAGTAGTCGATGACGACCCCCTCCTGCGTGGCGCAATTGCGATGATCTTGGAAGACGAGGGCTACACGGTTGAGCTCGCGTCCGATGGAATTAAGGCCTTAGAGGCTATTGCCGCGAACAAGCCCGATATGATCTTGCTGGATATGATGATGCCAAACATGAGCGGCACCCAGGTTTTGCGAGAGCTACAGGAAAGCGAGCGTACTTCGTCTATTCCGGTTATTATCATGACCGCGATTAATGGAGTGGCCGGTGGTCGGGTGCTCAACGGTGACAATGAGATCGTTGAAAAACCTTTTGAGGTTCACGATTTACTCAACAAAATAGCACTCACCATGTATCGAACCAGAAATGTCGACTGAGCCTTCTTCCTAACACATGGTAGATCTGTGCATGCTCGATTCATCGATCTTTGCCGGACGTCGTAAGCAAGTATTGGACAAGATAGGTCCCAACTCCCTGGTGCTCTTGGGCTCTCCGCCCGCGGCATTGAGGAATGGAGACGCTGACTATCCATACCGGCAGTCATCGGATATGTACTACCTGACTGGACTGGACGAGCCAGAGTCAACTGCGCTGCTATCAACGGCTAAGACGGAAGACTTTGTCCTCTTTGTCCGAGCTAGTGACCCGGCGCAAGAGCTGTGGCACGGTCGCAGAGCGGGAGTTGACGGAGCGTGTAGCAACTTTGGCGCGGACAAATCGTACACCACACAAAAACTCAAGTCGCAACTTCTAAAGCGCCTGTCTCAGATCGATGACTTTTACTACTGCTTTGGCGAAAATCAAGACTACGATAAACTCGTAATCGAAACCTTGACAACCTTGCGCAAGGGCGAGCGTAGAGGGCTTCGGGCACCCAAGCGAATTCTGGATCCGGGCTCGATTCTCCACGAGATGCGTTTGCACAAAAGTGAAGAGGAAGTTGTGCTTATGCGCCGTGCCGCTGAGATCACCGGGCAAGCACATTTGGCGTGTATGGAAGTTGCTGCCCCCGGCGGAAACGAAGGCGAGTTGGCAGCGCTCCTGGACTATACATTTCGGCGCATGGGCGGAACCGGCCCGGGCTACACATCGATCGTTGGCGGCGGAGCCAATGCAACCATTTTGCACTACATCGAAAATAGCAGCCCACTGCTTGATGGCGAGCTTCTGCTCATCGACGCGGGATGTGAAGTTGAGTTTTACACAGCAGATGTGACTCGCACCTTTCCGGTGAACGGCAAATTCTCACCTGCTCAAAAGCGCTGTTACGAACTTGTGCTGAAAGCTGAGACCACTGCCATCGAGATGATTCGGCCCGGTGTGACGATTGATGAGTTACACCAGGCCTGCGTACGCGTGATAAGCTCCGGGCTCTTGGAACTCGGTTTGCTCTCGGGTGACCTAGAAGAGTGCATCGCCGAGGAGCGCTACAAAGCATTTTTCATGCACAAGAGCTCGCACTGGCTGGGCATGGATGTTCACGATGTCGGGGCCTACAGGGTAGATGGTAGTGCACGGCCACTGGCACCTGGAATGGTGATAACTGTCGAGCCTGGGCTGTATATTGCGGCTGACGCGGATGTTGCTGAGGAGTATCGAGGCATTGGTATTCGCATCGAGGATGACATCTTGGTCACCAGCGAAGCGCATGAAAACCTCACAGAGTCGATTCCGCGCAGTGTCGAGGCAATTGAGGCAAGTTGCAACGCCCGTTGACAAGGGCAAGTGGCTCCGTTACACGTGCCTCCTCGTGGCTAATTCTATGTCTACAACTAAGTCTACTTCCAATCTAAATCCCAAGCAGCGTCGTCACCTAAAAGGTCTGGGCCATCACCTCAACGCCATCGTCACCGTTGGCAAAGACGGTATCTCGGACACTGTCGTAAGCGCGTTGGAAGAAGCCCTGTTGCAGCACGAACTTGTCAAAGTCCGAGTCGGCAATAGCTCCGAACTCGATCGCCACGAGGTTGCCGAAGAATTGGCCAAGCGCAGCAAATCGTGGTTGACCTCGGTCCTTGGAAAGACGATTTTGCTCTACAAAGCGCACCCGGACAAGCCGGTTATCAAACTTCCCAAAAAGTAGCAGCGTCCGGCGTTCTCGCCGCATTGAATCGTCGGGCTATTGGATGGTCGCTGTGATGATCTTGTCCAGACGAGGAAACTGAGTGTCTAAGTAATCATTTCCAAGCAACTGGATATCCGGTTGCTGAGGCCGCTCGGCATATTCAGAGTTGATGGCATCTACCGACTGCATCCCGCTTCCCCGAATAACTCCTATGGGAGAAAATCCACTGGAGTCGAGGAAGCCGTTGTCGATGTAGTTGATGAAAAGCTGTGTTGTGCGAGAGTTGGGATCAGTGCCGGCAGCGAAAGTGACGTAGCCGCGCGCATTGGATCGCATTACAGGGTCGTCCGGGATTGTCATGCTATTCCAAGTCATGTTGACGGCTGGTGAACCGCTGATTCCAAACTGCACGACGAATCCGGAAACCACACGAAAGAAGCGGGTGTCGTCGTAGAACTTGTCTTCAACCAGCTCGCGAAACCGGTCAGCGCCATTGGGAGACCAAGAGCGAGTCACATCAACAGTGAAATCACCTGCGCTCGTCTTAAAGAGAACACTGAAGTCGGATTGTCCTGGGCTGGCGTCGGTTACGCGTGCGTCAGGTCTCTGGCCCTGGCCCTCGCCCTCCGCGGCACAAGCTGTCTGGAGGAGAAATGCAAATCCTAGAAGACAGACGTGATTGTTGAAAGGTAGCGCTTTGGACATGTAAGACAGTGTTTATCACGGGGCGCACGCAACATCTAGGATGCCGAGCAAACTAGAGATGTCCGGCAAAAGCGTATCGCTGGTCACGCTTCTCGGGCGCTGGCCAGCCACACGCCTTTACTTTCAATGGGGCAAAGCCCATGCTTCCCGCTTCATGAGTCTTCCCAGTGAATTGCGCCGGTATATCCCTTCAGTCAACGTCCTACTGAAACAGGACGCGCTCGTGTCCGCACTTTCAAATTGTCCTCGGTGGGCGGTTGTCCAGGAAACACGCAAGGTTGTGGACGAAATACGCGAAGGGGCAATTCCCCTAGTGCATGAGAAGTCCGAGGTACAGAAGTGGCGTGCGGAACTGGGAGAGCGCATCGCAAGTCGAGCAAAACGTGCGGCGATGTATTCGTTGCGCCACGTTATCAACGGAACCGGAGTCGTACTGCACACCAATATGGGCCGAGCTCTACTCGCCGAGTCGGCTATCGAGCACATGGTGATGGTGGCGCGAAACTATTCCAACCTTGAGCTGGATTTGGAAAGTGGAGAACGGGGCTCGCGCTATTCTCATGTGAGCGATTTAATTTGTGAACTTACCGGGGCCGAGGATGCCATTGTCGTTAACAACAATGCGGCGGCAGTTGTGCTGACCTTGTCCGAACTTGCAAAGGGAAAAGAGGTTGTTATCGCTCGCGGGGAACTCGTGGAAATCGGCGGCTCCTTCCGCATTCCAGAGATCATGGAAGTGAGTGGCTGCAAACTTAAAGAGATTGGCAGTACTAACAGAGTTCATCTTAGTCAGTACGAAGCGGCTATCGGCGAAGAAACAGCACTTCTACTCAAAGTTCACACCAGCAACTATCGGGTTATTGGGTTTACCAAGACAGTCGAAGTCCCAGAACTTGTTCCCTTAGCCAAGGAGAAGGGAGTGCTCATCATGAACGATTTGGGGTCAGGTTCACTAGTTGATTTAACTCGCTTTGGATTGCGCCATGAGCCGACAGTGCAAGAGGCACTTGCCGAAGGGGCGGATGTTGTTACTTTCAGTGGTGACAAGTTGTTGGGAGGACCACAGATTGGTGTGATTGCCGGACGGGCGGAAGTCATTGCTCGCCTGCGCCGGAATCAGTTCTTACGCGCCTTGCGAGTGGACAAACTCACCTTGGCAGCGCTGGAAGCGACACTGAGAATTTATCGGGACACCAAAGATCCAGTCGTTGACATCCCCGGACTGCGTATGCTCAATCTCAGTGCTGCGGAACTCGAGATTCGCGCCAAGACCTTTGCTGAAAAACTGTCTGCGGGCACTGGCTCAAATGCGCGGATTTCTGTGTTGCCTGGTGAATCGCTGGTCGGAGCTGGATCAGCACCGGCGACCGGCCTGCCGACTTTTCTCGTGTCGATTCGGTCCACACGTCCCGCTGCACAGATCGATACAGAGCTGCGAGACATGACACCAGCGGTCATGATTCGTATTGTCGACGGTGACATCGTCATTGATTTGCGCACGGTTGCACCGAGAGAAGAGCAGCAATTGCTCCAAGCGTTGACTACCATCCTCACCTAAGTCACTGTAAATAGGGCATAATTCTAGCCCTTGCATCAGTCTCCAGAGTAGCTAGAATGGCTCGAATGACTATTATAAGCCGAAGTTTGTTGTATGTGGCTTGTTTAGGCTTTCTCGGTTGCAGTTTCGACGGCGGTAACCAGTTACAGGGGATTCCATCCAGTGACTCGGGCACTTTTCCTGATAGTAGTTCCCTAGACTCGGGTTCTGTGGATGCCGCGACCTTGGATGCCGCCACTGTGGATGCAGGGCCCAGACCGGACGGCAGCGTGGCAGACGCGATGATCGTCCCGGACGCGATGATCGTTCCGGATGCAACATCCTGTGGGTTTGTCATTACTGAAATCTGTGACAGCGGGCCTCCCTTGTCTGATATTACGATTTCGGAGTTTGAGCTATTCAACACGGACACGGACATTCGGTGCCGCGACTTTACGCAAAATGACGGCACAGCAAGTTGTTTGATCTATACCGATATGTTCACGGTTCAAAGTGGTGGGTACTTACGAGTAAAAGGGAGCCGCATTTTGCTTGTGGCTAGCGCATCCGATGTCGTCATCGATGGCATCATTGATGTCTCCAGCAAACGAGCCGCGAACGGCAATCCCGAATCACTTGGAGCGGGATCAGAGGCAGCCGTGTGCACGCCTGCTGTTGCGGCGGAAAACGATGTCGGTGGCGCTGGCGGTGGTAGTGGTGGCAGTTTTCAGGGTAGCGGTGGCGCTGGTGGAATCGGAGATACCAATACCAGTGGTGGCGGTGACGGGGAAGCTACAGGGAGCGAGGCTGCAATGACAATCATTCCGCTCGGTGTCCGCGCGGGGTGTCGGGGAAGCGTTGGCGGTCGCGAAGGGCTTTTTCCAGGCGCTGGCCAAGGCGGCCGTGGTGGCGCTGGCGGTGGTGCCGTTGGATTTATATCGATTGAGAATTTCTCGCAAGGCAGCGATGGAAGGATTTTCGTAAGTGGAGCCGGAGCTTCCGGTGGTGGCGGACAAGCCGGCGGCGGTGGTGGCGGTTCTGGCGGCATGATCTATATCGAAGCTATCAATGTTGTCATCGATGGCTGGGTTATCTCCGAAGGTGGCGGTGGCGGTGGTGGTGGCATTGGCGGGACACAAGGTGAGCCGGGAGAGAACGCGACCTTGAACCAAGATGGTACTGGCGG
>JAESTW010000473.1 GCA_016763395.1 Kofleriaceae bacterium | reverse complement strand
CGCAATTTCGCGACGAGTACGAGCGAGGGGTGACCTTGCAACTCGGTTCTATCGCAGCCGACGGTAGCGATCTCAAACTCTATTCAAGAAACCTCAGCCACCGTATCACTACAACAGTGTTATCGACTGGCGAAGTGTTGGTCACCCAGTGGGACCACCTTAACAACATGAACGCGGGCCTACTGCTTCGCATGAATCCAGATGGAACTCGAGTACGAGAAGCATTTGGCAAGCAGGGAACTGGCGCATCCAACTCCTACTACAAGGCTGTGGAAGTATCTCCAGGCCGCGTCGTGGCGATTGCCAGCTCACGTGACAGAACCTTCCAATCGGGTGCGATTCTGGACATTCGCTTCGGTGAAACCTATGAGAATGACAACGGCGACTTGCTCGCCGACAGGGAAATGTCTGAGGCTAACGCTTCTGCACGAGTCCTTACCGCTCAGGTTCCACTTGGCCGTGACCCATCCGCCAACACTGTCGGACGCTACTACAACGCCTACCCATTGGACGCCAAAGAGTATCCAAACTTCCTGGTTAGCTGGGCCGATGGCCCTGTTCAATCCGAGATCAACGGAGCTGCCGGCATAGCGCCGAACTTCGGAATCTACCTCTACAACTCCGAGAAGGGAACTCGACTTCCTATCTACGACAAGCCGGACACATGGGAAATCAACCCAATGCCGCTCGTCGCTCGGAAAGCGCCACCGACCATCGCAGAAACTGGCGCAAACCAGTTCTCTGACGAAAAAGTTCTGATGGGCGCAATGAACGTTTACGACTCATCTGTGCAGGACTTCGAGCCTGGAAGCATCTACGGTGTTCGCATCATCGAGGGCTTCTCCGGTGAAGAAGGTATAGGTATGGACTTCGGTCTCACCGAAGCAGAGGGAGCTCAGTCTCTCGGTATCGCTCCGATTCGGGAAGACGGTTCTTGGGCTGCACTGATTCCAGCCAACATTCCTGTCCGGCAGATTGCTATCGATAAATTCGGAATGGGTCTGCGCCACGAACCAGTATGGATTTCAGGTAACCCTGGCGAGTCCATGTTCTGCGGCGGTTGCCACGAAAGCCGAAGCGAAACGACTGTTATTCAGCCTGGTCTAACCGAAGCAGTTGCTCGCGGGCCAGTCGACCTTCTCAGTGAGAGAACTCGCTTTGAGCGCCTGAAAACAAGCAACTATGCAGACTCCAGTATCGGTATCCCTTGGGACCTCGCGCTGCAGCCAATCTTTGACAACAAGTGTATCGTTTGTCACGATGGTGACCCAAACAAGCCAGGTAACAACTCCTACACCATCACCGACGAAGAGGGTAATGCGCAGACCCTTGTCTTTGACCTTCGCGGACACGAAGTTGTGGTCGAGAGTGGCGAGGAAATGATGTCTTCTTACAGCGCATCCCACCTCTCTCTACTCGGACCGGACATGATGGATGTTGAAGAGCTTAATCTGACCATCACTGGCGACATGAAAATCTATGTCGAACCAGAGAATGCACGGGGCTCAGAACTCATCATCAAGCTCAACCCACCTGTTATGTACCCAACTGTGGACATGAACGTCCGGGCCTTTGATGGAGCGAATCACCCTGCAGATGTTGGTGGAACACCACTTACAGCTGGCGAGTATCGTCTCTTCATCGAAATGACAGACAACGGCGGACAGTTCTTCTCTCGCGAAAATGCTCCTGGGCAGAACTACTAGAAAGTAAGGAACAAGAAGATGCTAAGAAAAAACATGATTAAGAACGCCATCGTCGCTGTTGCTTGCTCTTTCACACTCTTTGCCGCTGTGCCAGAAGCGACTGCGGGAACAGGTGGCTCACAAGCTACCATCCGCAGCGCAATCCGAAGCACAAATGCAGATGCAATCATCTCAGCGCTAGAACAGGCGGAGAACATCCCCTGCAACAGTAACTGCATGTCGATGGTGATGGATTTGCTTGAGAATGACGATTACCGAATTCGTCAAGTAGCCGCTTGGTGGTTTGCTCGAAGACCTGCGCAGATGCGTGAGTTGACGGGACAAGCAACAGCATGGCTCCTAGGTAGCTCCACTGAAGCCCGCAACGGTGCGGACATCCTTGGAACCTTTGGCTACGGAAAAAACATTCCCTTGCTTGAAACTGCCGCTGCCAATGGCGCTTTGGACTCTGGAGCTCGCTCTGCAGTGATTCGGGCCCTGGGCAATATCGGCAACATGGCAGCCAACAATACCGTTGCAAGTGCAATGACTGATGGTGATGCCAGCGTTCGTTTGAGTGCGGTGCAAGCCTGGACGGGAATGCTCAAGCAAACCAGTGCAGAACCTGTTGTAGCTCTTGCCAATGACAGCGACCTCAAAGTTCGCCGCGCGGCACTGGCCACCTTGGGCCAGTTTCGAGTTGCTTCGGCTCGGGCAGACTTAGAGAATCTCGTAGTGAGTGATGACGACGCAGCAGTTCGTCGCAACGCGGCTTGGGCACTGGGGCGCATCGGCGATTCCAGTAGCCGAGACGCACTTCTTGCAGCCTCAGCGGACGCCTCCTCCCTAGTTCGCATGACAGCAAAAGCTGCACTGTCAAAACTGCGCTAGATACTATCTAGAGAGACACTCTCAACACTCTCCGAAGGCGACCCGTGAATTTCACAGGTCGCCTTCATTGCGTTTCTTCTCGTACGTTTCTTCCTTTGCATTTTGCGGCAAGAATCACTGCGACCTACACGTACTTTCCGATAGAATCAGAGCGGTATCGTTAGGACACTCTTATGCTTGTTAAGACTTGGACCCCCCCCCGTATTTTTTCTGCCTGTATTCTTTCTGCCCTAGGCGGGACGCTTGCCCTCGCGGCCTGTAGTTCGGACGCACCCAGGCAGACCTACTATGAACGTGAGATCGAGCCGATCTTGGTACGTTCCTGTTCCGGGAATACCGGCGGTTGTCACATCGTCGACAATGGTGACCCCTTCGGGTTTGCCGCGGGGAATTTTGACGTTACGAGTTTTTCTAACGTGCAAAAACGGCGGGATTTGCTGCAGCGCTTTGGAGCGTACGAGGTCCCTCTCTTGCTTGTTAAGGCCGTCGGCAACAGTGGTGAATTGGGAGTGACCTACAACGATGGGTTTCACCCTCTAGAGGTTCAGCACGTCGGTGGAAATATTCTTAAGGTCGGCTCGGACGCGTATCTGACCTTGCTCGAGTGGACCAACAATGGTGCTACAGAGAATGGCCTGCCTCCGCTCGATCCTGCGGAGACAGGGGAGGGGGAATGCTCGACATTTGTGCCGACGGAGTTTAACGAAGCTACCATCGTCGCATCCGCGGAATTCGCGGACTTCAAAAACAACGTACAACCCATCTTGGCCTCCTGTGGTGCCGGCAGTTGCCATGGGGCCCCGGCCTCCGACTTTTTCGTATCGTGTGGAACTACGGACAGAGAGGTGGCCTACAACTTTTCCATCGCACACGCCTTTGTCGATGACCCTGTTGCAAACTCACAAATTTTGCAAGTACCACTGGCGGTGAACGCTGGCGGGTATTTCCATACCGGAGGAGAGCACTTCGCTAGTCGCGACGACGGCAATTACCGCGCATTAGAGGCCTGGGCGTCTTCTGTCGGCAAAGAGGAATTTGGCGAAGGCGACTTGGGCAAGCAGTACTACGCAGATTTTGTTCAGCCCATTTTGCTCACTCGCGGTTGTTCTTTTGAGGCTTGCCACAGCCCGCAATCAACCAATGACTTTCAGCTTCGCTCCGGTAGTCAAGGTTTCTTCTCGGTTGTAGCGCTTGAGAGAAATTATGAGGATCTGAAGCATACCTTTATGGCCATCGAAGTTCCTGATGCCCGTCGTGGGCGTGCGGTGAGTAAGGCGATATTGTCCGTCTTTGGCGGAATGGCCCACCGAGCCGGCGGCGTTCTGGAGACGCCAAATTCTGGAGGGTCAATCCCCAGCAGCTGTGGTAACCCAATCGATCCGAACAATGCGTCCGCTTACTGCATCATACAAGGCTGGGTCGATATCGAGCGAACGGCTCTCTTGGCTGCCAGCGAAGTATTCCCGTTGGCCGACGGGGACTCTGTGAACCTTGTGTATGTGGACAGGCAGGAGAACCACGTTGCAGGCCCCCTTGAGTTCGATACCTTTCAGGGCGGCTCTGACCTCATGGCCGTGCCCGCGCAAATTGACACCGATGGCGGACTCAGCATCGTAGCAACTCCTACTTCGCTGCTCGATTCATGTCCGGGAGTTGCCGATCGCAGCCAGGTTGATGTCAGTGCACCGGACGTGAGTCGGGATGGCGTCACTGTTGCGTTTGCAATGCAAATCGGTGCTGCCGAGGCAAAACAGCTGTACACCGTCAATATCAACGGAACAGGGTGTATCCGAGTGACCCAACCCGAGACCGCGGTTGCCGGAATAAAAATTCATAACTTCGACCCCGCGTGGTCTCCCAATGGCGAGTGGCTGGTCTTTGCCTCTACCCGCGCGGGACGAAATCCGCCAGGTCTGAGCCGAAGCTTGTTCTTGCCCCAGAGCAATATCTGGCGAATGCGATTAAACGGGGATGGTATCGAGCAGATGACCTTCCTCACCAACAGTGAAGTTTCTCCGCAATTCATGCGCGAAGGACGACTTATTATGACCACTGAAAAAGTGTCTAAGAACTTCTATCAACTCGCAGGTCGGAGAATGAACTGGGATCTTACCGATTACCATCCCCTCTTGGCACAGCGAGCCATATCCGACTTCGCTGATGTCAACGACATAACTGCGACGGCTCCTTCTGTGGGATACGAGCAGGCTACCGATATCCGCGAGGGCTTTGATGGCAACTTCTTGACCATTTTCTCGGACAGAGGCGCAAGAGGGGGAGCGGGCACCTTAGCGATTTTCAATCGCAGTGTTGGGCCATTTGAATTGGGACGAGATGACCCTGGCTTTCTCAAGTCAGTCAAATTTCCCGACACGGCAGCAACGGGCAGGGTTGGTTCCAATACCAACGGAGCGTATCGTTCGCCCTTCCCACTATTGGATGGACGGGTCATGACCTCGTATTCGCCCTTCTCTGGGGATCTAGCGACAGCAACCACTCACAACTGGGACATCGTAATGATCAGCAAGCGAAGTGGTGACAGAGAAACTCTTATTGGAGGCGCGGGCGCGCAAGTGGATGCGGTCTTGGCGATTAAAAAGCCGGTCGGCGAGCAGTACGTCAATCGGCGACAGTTGGTCTTTGGCGGTGAGCAGAATGTGGATGATTTGGACCATGCGGTAATTCACATCCCCGATGCGCCACTGATTTTCACCTTGCTAACCGGCAATCTGCGTCGCGGCCGGCCTGCAGAAGCATTTCGAGACGCTGAATACCTGGCATTTTACGCGGAGAACCCAGCTCCAGCTGGGGCGGGTCCCAACACGGAAGAAGGTATCTACGAAGACCGAACCTTCCTTGGCCGCGTTCGACTTGAAAAGGATGGATCAGTAAAGGCGCGAGTTCCGGTTGGCGATGGTGTGATTTTAGAGCTGCAAGACTCTTCGTTCAATCCGGTAGCAACCATGACGGAAGAGCATCAGCTTGGGCCTGGAGAGCAGATCTCGTTTGGAATCGTCGAGCCACTGTTCGACGCAGTCTGTGGTGGTTGCCATGGCACGGTTTCGGGGCAGGAATTGGACGTATTCGTCTCTCCAGACGTTCTCACAGGGGCATCACAGTCTCTAGCTCGAGATCTGGCTCCTCGAGAACCTAGTATGTAGGCAGAAGATTTCGATCGGTTGAGTGAATGTTGAGCCAATGGCACCGTCTCTACGCGTGTGGTACCACCAACGGGCCACAGTGGGACGGACCTCAGAGTGGACGGACCACAGTGGACACGCTAAGCTCCACACCACTTTGCACCCGGAGTCGATATGAGCTCAATATACAAGTCAAAATATTCCAAGTGGACTACCTTTATCACCGCCGCATTTGTGTTTGCTGCCTTCGCGCCAAGTGGAGCGGAAGCCCGGCGAAAGCGCAGGAAAAGGCCCGCAGCGACAGCGCCTGCTAGACAGGTAAACACGAAAGCTCTCCAAGAACTAATGGGAGCCTTCAAGTTTGGCATGAGCAAAGATCGCGTGGTCAAGGTGCTCAAAACGCAGCTCGACGAACGCTACAAAGCCAAGATTCGGGGCATGTCTGACGTTTATGGACAAGACGCTCTTCGGCGCGAAAAAGTCAAAAAGGTTAAAGAGGTTCAAGCTTCCTACACCGAGTTCAAAGGCCGGAAGACCGGTTGGGATGTTTCGATCATCGACGATCAATTCGGACACAAGTCTGGCGAGTCAATGTTGGTCTATTGGGAGCAGAACAGCAGCGGCGCGAACCAACGACGCTTCTTCTTTTTTCACGGTGGCAGTCTCTACAAAATGTTCATCGTGCTGGACAGCAAAATGCTGCCAGTGGGGAAACGGAACTTTGCCACCTTTAAAACGCTGATGAGTGCTCGTTATGGAGACGGGAAGGTTGTGGCCCCGACCAAGCGGTCAAGCGCGCTCATTGACTGGGCGACTCCGGACATCCACGTTCAAGCAATTGACAAGATTTCCTTCTACGGCAGCTTTTGCCTGATGATATCCAATCCTTCGGTTGAAGCCATGGTGATGACAGATCGAGATGGCGTCCGAGTTGCCAAGAAGAGCAACTCAATTACTGACTCCATGATAGCAGGAGAAAACGATCTTCCGCCAAGCCTCGATACCAACTCCAATGCAGTTGAGTCGGCCCTGAAATAGTATTTGGGGACAACTCCGCGCAGCCAAGGCTCTGCAGTATTTATCCATAGGGTATTTATCTGTAGGGCTTTTTCTGTCTGTGCATGAGGCACTGGACTGCGGGGATCGCACGCTGAGAGAAACTCTCTACAGGGAGAAGTCCTTCACACAAACATAAAAAGCCCTACTCAGATAGATATCGAGTAGGGCTTTGCTTTGTGGCCAGAATCTGATGACGAGTATCAGATCTCGCGCCAGGGGCGGGTAGAGCTACATGAAGAAGCTGAACTTACCGCCTTCTTGGGATTTGCCACTAAGCGCTTGCTTGATGGTTTTTCCCGAGTCCAACATCGAAAGCGTAAGCGTTTCGATTTCCTTGATCCGCGCCATATAGCTTTCTTGGGCTACAGTCGCGCCGCCACCGGCCACCATTTGCATGGCGGTCTTAGTCGATTTGTCGAGCATCATGATGTTTATCTCTGCAGGAGCTTCGGCCGTACCAAATTTGGCAGCCTTGATAGCGCCTGATTCAGAAACATAGGACATCGCAATCATTGGCTGGCCAGCGCAGCCCGCCGGGTTTGACGATTTTTGGCCTTCACAGATTGGTCCTGCTAGACGGACCATAGTGAATGTTGAGAGCCCATCCATTTTGGTGTCGCTTACGATTGCACCGAATTGTCCCGAGCGAAATTCACCCAGTTTTACAGCGCCCTCTTTGATTAGCTTTGCCTCCCTCTTGGAAGCCGAGATATGCGCTTTCAGCTTTCGGTTGAGCAGCTCAATGTCCGAGTAAAATCCATATATCGTCCCAACTGCTGCCCATTCCATATGATAGAGCGAGCTTTTGTACACTTGCTCAGCATTGCCTTCGAGCGCTGGGATCGCAGACAGAGCCTTGGTTAGTTTTTCATCGCCAGGGATGAATCGATTGTCTTTTTTGGAGCTGTCCAAAGCGACGGATAAGTCGGTAAGACCTTTGCGGACGGCTTTTACGTCATCGGCAATCGGACCTGCATCGGCAATCACTTGGTTGTGCTGTGCTGCTGACTGTCCGACTTTTCCGATCATGACGCCGGCTATCAATGGCACGAGAATCATCCCGGCCATCATGGCTTTGTTCATGGACTTTGCCGGGGCGGGGGCGAATGCCTCGACAGCCATATCACTCATGATGTCTGCATTGGCGCTCGGAGCCATGGGTGCTTCTGGTACCGCCATGCCAGGCGGAGCGACAATACCCGGAGGTGGTGCGATTCCCGGAGGTGGTGCCATGCCCGGAGGCGGTGCAATACCCGGAGGTGGTGCGATTCCCGGAGGCGCAACAATACCCGGAGGTGCTGCAATACCTGGAGGAGCGGCAACGCCTCCAGGCGCGGGGATCGAGGGATTAGCACCGGTTCCAGCCTTTTTAAGGCCAAGCCGTGCTTTAAGGTCGCTTATATCGCGTGCTCCAGGTCGTTTCGAAGTCTGACTCAAGGGTTCTACCTCCATTGGGCGGCGACTTTATCCGTCCGCTCCGGGTGCTGTCAAAGAGATTCGCGAGTATGGGGAAGGAATTCTCTACTGTCGAGAGCCTGGGGCAAAATTGATCAAGCACTTTTGCCCATATATCAATCAACCTACAGAGCGCGAGTAAGTTCTGCTTGACTCTAGCGCCGTACAAGTAACAGTTGCCATGTGAACGAATCGTCACAGTTGGAGTACTGGACAGCGCTCGCTAGTTCTAATTACCTGATTTTATTGAGAGTGTAAGGGATCGAGAGATGCCAACGTTATTGGCGTGAATGCTGCTTTACTCACAATCATCCTGAGAGGGCACAGCTGCCCCATCATCTTATTGCGCCTCATCCCGTACAACTCGGAGACCACCATGAAAAAATCACTTATTCTCTCTTCAACTTTTGCCGCTGGATTATTTGCCGTTGCTGCTTCAAGCGGTGTGGCTAGTGCCGATGGAGTATCTGTTCGAGCATCTGCCTCTGTGAGTGTTCGAGGCCATGTGAGTATCGGCGGTGCTACAGGACTATTAAATCAGGCTGGAAGGATGATGAACCGAATTCGATTTGCCGGTCCGCCGGCTTCGGTACGGGTGACAGCCGGTCGCCGCCCAATTCGGCGCGTGGTCGCTCCTTGCCGATTTCGCTGTGGGGCTGTAGTTCCGAGTTATTATGTTTCTCGTCCGTATATTGCTCCTCCTCGAGTGTATGTTCAGACCGCGTATCCACCGGTTGTGGCTCAGCCCTATGTCGCTCCACGTGTTTCCAGGTGGGCCTTCGGTGCGTACGCGGGATCGGTTGATTTAGAAGGGCAACAAGAAGCGATGCCCGATCTCGGAATCATGGGACAGTTTCGATTGAGCCCAGCCTTTACGCTGGAAGCCGAACTCTCCCACAGTGAGAAAACCGAGATCACTCGAGTCGATCGCCGGATTGGCGCCTCACTTCTCTACGATTTCTCCCCGGACCAAACTCTCTCACCCTATGTCCTAGCTGGAGCGGGCCTGTCGCAGACGGACATTGGCAACGGTGCGATTTTGGCGGACCAAGGTTACGGCGAAGTTGGACTTGGCGTTAGATTGCGCCTGGGACATCGTTTTCAACTGGTCGCAGATGTCCGATTGGGGAGCCGCGAAACTCAGGACGATGTCGTCTACAAGTCCAGCGAACCAATTGCTCCAGCTGTTGAAGACGAAGAGCAGTACGCCCGCTTTCGCTTGGGTGGCCTAATCAATTTTTAGTAGTTGGGGGCTGAACGAGTTCAACACCCCACTTCCTAACGCTGGCTTCGCAAGCGTTTCCGTTACGCGGCGCTGCCGCTTTTAGGAAGCTGGGTGCTGCTGTAGAACACCCCACTTCCTAACGCTGGCTTCGCAAGCGTTTCCGTTACGCGGCGCTGCCGCTCATTCCTGGTGTTCCACACCAGGGTTTAGGAATTTGTGTTCAACACCAGACACCAAGTAGAGCGAGCGTATACAATCCCTCTATGGTCCGAGGTCTGCAGCAGAAGCGACTCCAAAGCTATGATGGCACTGAACTCTGCTATTACATAGGTGGTTCGGGGCCCGCAGTGGTTCTCGCCAATGGTCTCGGTGGGCCAGTGCCCGCGTATAAATACATCATCGAACAGCTTATCAGTGAGTATACCGTTCTCACTTGGGACTACCGCGGAATGTTTGGTTCCGGACAACCAGTGGTCAGCGGCGATTTGAGTGTTTACCACCAAGTTGGTGATATGCGGGCCCTGATGGAGAGCGAAGGCATCGGCCAAGCGGTCATTGTCGGCTGGTCCATGGGAGTGCAGGTTTGCTGTGAGTACACCTACCAAAACCCGGCACAGGTGGCCGGCATGGTGCTGCTGTGCGGAGTGGCCGGAGTTCCTTTTAAAACCTTGCCAGGCGGTGCGCTAGTGGGGCGGGCGATTCCCTCCCTATTGAACGTTGGCAAGATGTCGGCCAAACCATTGGGGGCTCTGAGCCAGCGACTAACGCAGTGGAAGGGGTTTGTCCCAATGATGCAAAAACTCGGAGCGATCGCACCTTCGTTGGACTCAGAGTTATTCGGGGATATCGCCCAGGAATTTGCGGGCATGGATATGGGAGTGTACTGCGAAACCCTCAAACAATTGGGAGAGCATGATGGGTACGACAACTTGTCCTCGGTTCGTGTGCCGACATTATTGGTTGCTGGCGATAAAGATCTGATGACACCCAAGACGGCGGCACAGCGAATGCAATCGGAAATCCCTGGAGCTAAACTGGCAGTTGTCTCAGGTGGAACTCACTACACCCCTGTGGAATTCCCGGACAGAGTCGGGAAAGAGATCGATGACTTTCTGCGAGGTGTAGAGGGCTTTGAACCCGCATCGTGCCGCATGAGTATGTCATGAGCGAAGAGTATGAATGCGAGGGCTGTGGCGAGGCGGTATACGATATCGATGTCCGCTGCAAAAACTGCAACATGGCACTGAGCTCGACTGGCGCCCAACGCTTGGTTGGCAGTGTCGTCTTGGGCCAATATGTGATTACGGATATTCTCGGACAGGGCGGCATGAGTGTCGTCTACAAGGGGAAACACAAAATCACCGGACAAGAAGTGGCGCTGAAAGTGTTGCCACCAGACTTGGCAGCGCATCGCGATCTCAAAGGGCGATTCTTGGAAGAGGGCAAGGCGCTTGCGCAACTCGACCATCCCAATATTGTGCACCTGTACAACTTTGGAGCCGATGGAGATTGCCTGATACTCGCGATGCAGATTGTCCGGGGGATCACTTGGGAACGCCTGATCATGGACGAGGACAAGGTGCCGTGGCGTAAGTCGGCAAGGCTGGCGGCGGATGTGAGTGGCGCACTGGACTACGCACATGGCCGGGGAATCATCCACCGCGACATGAAGCCCTCTAACGTGCTCATTCGCGAGCTCGACGGTGCCGCGACTGTGATGGACTTTGGTATCGCAAAGGTCGCGAGTCCCAGCAAGCTGACGGCGACCGGACAAACGATGGGCACAGTGCGATACATGTCGCCGGAGCAAGTTCGCGGAAAAGAAGTCCAGGTTCAGACCGATATTTATTCGCTGGCGATGACCACCTACGAGTCCTTGGTGGGAGATACTCCCTTTACTGGAGACACCCACTTTGAGATCATGACCAAGCATCTCAATGAGTTGCCGGTGCCGCCCAGCAAAGTCGGTGTCGACATTCCGCCGCTTCTGGAACGGGCGCTGATGCGAGCGATGTCCAAACGGCCTGAGGACCGACAGTCCAGCGCCAAAGAGTTCAAAGAGCAACTTGAGGCCGTGCTTAACAATACGTCGCAAGAGGTGTTCACAGATCCCTCGCAGGCAGTGACCCAAAATCACAAAGGGCGCAAGCAGGTCGCCTCGGGAATGGACGATACCGCTCTTGTTGACACTACCGGCGCCGGGCCAGCGCTATCGGACATGGGTGATGCTAGGCGTAGTTCTGGTGTCAAACGAGTTCTTCTGGGAGTGACCGTGGCACTGGCTGCTGGTGGTACGCTCTGGGGGATTACTCGGAATCAAAAAGAGAAGCGGGCCACCAAAGAGTCGGGGGGGAGCGCAGTACAAATTGATGCGCGGACCAAGACTGGCGCCCTTGGGCTCGATGCCCCCATGGCCTATCGTCCACAATCGACGGTGGACCAGACCTACAAGAGTGACGACTTGCGAGTTCTTGCAACTGGGGATTGGCCTGCCGATACCGTTCGTGATCTTGTCTTGCAAGGCAGACAGGAGTACCAGACACTGGCCTTGGAGCAGGGATGGCCGGAACCTGCGCTCGAGTTGCTCCGAGTTGTCATCGTGTCGCAATTGGTGCTGTGCAACCCGGTGATTTACATCTCGGGGAAGGTCCTTCCCAACTGCGCAACGGAGAGTGCCTGGATTGAACCTCAAATATTGTATTTGGTTCCCGCTGAAAGCCGTAAAGCAATGCAGAGGCGCGTATCCTATTGGATTGCGATGATGGCGTGCGTTGGCAAGGACGGCCAAGATGGCTGTTTTGCCGTCATTCAGAAGAAGTTGGATCCCCTGTAGGCATCGAACTTTCGGGGTCGAATGCCACATTGTTCTCCGTCAAATTGACAGAGGCAGCGCTAAAACCTCATAATCATGGTTAGCCATTGCTCACAACGAGCGTGAATTGGCGTGGAGGATCGCATGTCTAGGGGAGTCATCGGTGCCGTACTGGCAACAATTATCGCAGTTCTTACATTTTCGGCGTACACGCTTACGACGTCGCGACTTGAGAATGGAATTCAAAAGGACGTCGAGCAACGGGTAGGAAAACTACAGGAGTTGCTCATCCAAAACACGACTTTGGAGATGTTGACCTTGAAGAAGCTGGCCGAGGCCTTGGCGCTCGACCCGAAACTTGCCCGAGCGACTGGCGGAGGTACTGATGCTGATGGGGAGACCATAGGGGCGGACCCGGTTTTGGCCGAGCAGGTGTTTAAGAAGTTCCGCGCGGACCTTTCGGCGCAAGAAGCTCAGCCAGACATCATGGCGATGACGGACAAAACGGGGCAGCTCATCTCGCTGATGTTGGGTGGCAAAGAAGTCCGGATTCCAGTTCCTGATACCTATTTACAGTCTGGTAAGATCGCGTATTGGCCTGTAGAAGCCGCAATCGAAGACAATATTGTCACAAGCCAAATTTGGGAATATCCAGGGTCTGGAGTGATGAAGATTACGGCTGCGCCCATTTTGGACTTGGACGGAAGTACCCGTGGAGCCGTTCTTGTCGGCTATGCAATTACGTCGCCTGATGCGATGAAGCAAAAAGCTCTTTTGGGAGCCGAGGTGATTCATTTCTATGGCGATGAGATTCACTCCACCAGCCTGGGAAAGGGCGATGAGCAAAAGGACGCGCTTCGCAAGGTTCTGTTTGCAGATGGAATGGCCAAGCAAGCATTTTCCTCAAGTGACCATATGGGAGACTACAGGCACTTTGAGTTTGGCGGCGAAACCTACGTTGGAATCACCGGAGAATTCTCTCGCTTTGCCAGTAAAGCACTGGGTGACAAGTATCCGAAGCCTCGAGCTGGCGCAATGGTGATGATTTCTCTCACAAGTGCGAATTCTTCTGTGGGCAGTGCCGGCATCGCAATTCTCGCTGTTGGCTTCTTTTCCATCATTTTGATGCTTGTTGGTATCAGTCTTACGTCGAAGAGAATCCTTGGCCCACTTGAGCAGATTGAAGTTGGTGTCAATGACATCATCAACGGAAACCTCAACCGGACATTTGAGCCAGTCGGAACCGACCTCGACGGCTTGGCCAATGCGCTCAACGTGATGTTGGCTCGCCTTCTCGGCCGGCCAGAACCTGGCGAAGAAGAGTTTGACGAGGATGGCAATATCATCCAGCCGGAGATTGTGCTGCCCAGCTCGTCCGGCGCAATCCCGGTGAGCGCTCCTATCGATCCCAAGCAAGCGGAAGCGGACGCGCTCGCAGCAGAGCCGATTGAGACCTACTTGCGCAGACTGCACGGTGAATTTGTTGCAGCTCGAAACAGCGCTGGTGATTCCTCAGAAGTGGTATACGACGATTTCGTGGCTAAACTGAACTCCAACGAGGCTTCTCTGAAGCAGAAGTACGGCGCGCGCGAAGTTCGATTTAAAGTTGTGAGCGATTCTGGCAAGGTAACACTCAAACCAGTTCCTATCGTGTAGCGTGAGTCCGCGAGTTCACAGTGGACTAGAGCGCCTGCTGGCAGGAGAGGGTGGAATAAACCTCTCGGGCAGGCGCGTTGCACTCATCGGCAACCCGACTTCAGTTGACACTAGCCTGCGCCATGCGGCCGACAGTATCGCGCAGTTGGGCTCACTAGTAGCGCTCTTTGGGCCGGAACATGGAATTCGCGGGGACGCGCAGTACATGGAAGCGGTGGACAAAGAGTCTGGCGGCCAAGGTGTTCCTGTGTACAGTTTGTACGGTGCAACTGAGGAATCGCTCTCGCCGAGCGATGCGAGTTTATCTGGTGTCGATGTCGTTGTTTTCGATATTCATGATGTGGGCTCTAGGTACTACACCTATGTATGGACAATGGTGTTGGCAATGCGTGTGTGCGCGCGTCTGGGAATTGATTTTGTGGTTCTCGATCGGCCGAATCCAATCGGCGGCACACTCGTAGAGGGCGGTTGGATTGAAGACGGCTTTGACTCTTTTGTCGGCTTGCGATCGATGCCCAATCGCCATGGCATGACCGCTGGTGAAATTGCCCGTTGGGCGCACCGGCAAGAAGGCCTCGACCTGCAGCTCGATATCGTGGAAATGCAAGGCTGGGATCGGCAGATGGCATTTGCAGATACCGGACTGCCTTGGGTGATGCCTTCGCCCAATATGCCTACGCCGGACACCGCGTTGGTGTACCCGGGAATGTGCTTGTTGGAAGGAACCGGAATCAGTGAAGGGCGAGGGACCACACGGCCCTTTGAAATCTCCGGCGCTCCCTACGTTGTTGCTGATTCTCTTGTGAAAGCATTGCAGCAAGAAGAGCTTCCAGGAGTTGGATTTCGGGCTTGCTCTTTTACTCCAACCTTTGACAAGTACCAAGGGGAGCTGTGTGTTGGCGTGCAGCAGCATGTCCATGATGCAGAGCGCTACTTGCCCTATCTAACGGGGGTGGCGATTGTTTGGGCGATTCACAAACTCTGGCCGGGCGAGTTCTCGTGGCGCAGTCATGCCTACGAATTTGTCTCTGACATTCCCGCCTTTGATTTACTTGCCGGCGGCGCGGTATTGCGAGAGGGGATCGATGCGGGAGCGTCCTTGTCCGAGTTGGCAGAGACATGGAAGGCTGGCGAAGAGGAATTTCGGCGAGCTCGGCAAGAGTGGCTGATCTACCCATGAACGTAGGCATCTTTGGTGGCAGTTTTAATCCACCGCACTTGGGGCATCAGGTTCTGTGCTTGATGCTTCTAGAAACCTGCGAAATCGATGAACTGTGGGTGATTCCCACCTATCAACATGTGTTCGGAAAAGATCTTGCGCCCTACGAGGCCAGGCGTCGGTGTTGCGAAGAGATGTTGGCGCCACTGGGAGAGCGATGCCGAGTGGTGGAAATCGAGAAAGAACTCTCATTGGCCGGAGAGAGCGAGCACGGCAGCCGAATGCTCGACACCTTGAAAGCATTGTCCCAGCAGCACACTCGCGCACAGTTTCGGCTTGTGATTGGAGCCGATATTCTGTCCGAGACTGATAAATGGCACCGCTTCGATGAAGTGTCCCGAATCGCTCCGCCGATTGTATTTCAACGCTATGGCTATCCAGGCGGGCAGCTTGTCGCTCCACCTGAGATTTCCTCCAGTGATATTCGGGATCGGCTAGCCCGCGGGGAGCCAGTGGATAGTCTCGTACCTCGTCGGGTGATCGAGGTGATGGAGCGCGAAAGAATGTATCAGTGAGCACCTTGCCGACGGTATTTGTTCTGGGTGCCGGGCCAATTGGGCAGGCCTTAGTCCGAGATTTAGTCGCCAGTGGAGTTTCCGTGTCGGGTGTTTGGGCTCGGCGTGAGGTTCAGGCGCAAGCCGCCGGGCAGGGCGCAGGCGTTGCGAGTTATTCTGGGACGTTTCCCGACGCGATCGAACAAGCGGATGTTTTGATCTTGGCTGTCCGAGATTCGGCGATATCAGAACTGTCGGAGGCGCTGCTCTCGGCAAACTGCCTGCGCGACAACCATGTTCTTCTGCACTGCTCGGGGGCAAGCTCAGCCACTAGGGTGTTTTCACCGGTACTTGCTAAGGTTGCTGGGGTGGGAACGATACATCCGCTGGCTGCCATGGCGAATGTTGGCGGGCCTCCCTCGTCATTATTGGGACTGCGGTACGGAATCGAAGGTGACGTGCGCGGGCGGGCGGTAGCGAAGCAGCTTTGCTCGGCCATGTCCGGGGTTGCCTTGGAGCTTCGGGCTTCGCAAATGGCTGGGTATCACGCCGCAGCATCCATCGCTTCCAATTTCTTGGTAGCCCTGCTGGACAGTTCTCGCGCACTTTTGGAGGCGCAGGGCATCGACGCAGAACTTGCCATGCCCAGTCTTTGCGACTTGGCGATTGGAGCGATCGAAAATGTACGTGAGCGCGGGTTGCCGGGGGCATTGACCGGCCCCATTCGGCGCGGAGACACAGAAACAGTACGTGGGCATCTGCAGGCGATCACGACAAGCTGTCCCGAGATCGAGTCTGTGTATCGAGAGCTTGGACTGGCAGCCCTCAAACTCGCAGATGGGTGTGGCGACATTACAGACACGGAGAGCGACGAACTGCGAGATCTCTTGGAAATCAAAAAAACTGAACAATTCTCATAGTTAGCTGGGCGCAAAAATGTGCAAAAACACGAGATTTTTGGTGCATAGAAGTCCTAGACTTGCGTCACACTGGTCCGAAGCGAGTTTGATCACTTCGGTTGCCTACGAACAGAAAAACCGCTCTGGAGATATTTGTGAATCGAAGAAAAATGAGCTTGCGAATTGGGATTGTGGCTGCGGTATTTGGGGTTTCACTCGTGATTTCTCCCAATTTTGTTTCGGTTTCGCCAACGTTATTTTCGTCTGGGGATGTCGTGACCTCAGTTCAGGCCAAAGGGATCCCCAGGGCCATGCGCGGACAGATCATAACGGCGGCCAAGCGCCTTCCCACGACTGCAAAGAGCGAACGGGCGTATTACCAAAAAATTCGCAAGTCAAAGGTGACTCGCTTTCAAGAGGACAAAAAGAAGAAGCAGTGGAAAGTGTACTTCGCAGCATTTTTTCGCCGGCCTCTCAATGACCTGGAGATAACGGTCAAAATGTACGATGTCACGACAGGCAAGCGTCACTTGATCAATTCGTTTGAGCAGTACACCGATGGTCGTGGACAAACCAGTTTGACCAGTTACGTGAAACTGACTCGTGAATTCTTTGGCGTCAACAAGAAGATCCTGATGGTCATGGAAAGCCGCAAGCAGGTACTCGCTCAAGGGACCTTCTTCATTATCGGTGAAGCGGTGAAATACTCGGGTAAAGCCGATTTTACTAGCGGTGAATAGCTGTCGTTCCTCGATCCCGTGACGTTGATTTCCCAGTTGGTATAGGGTACCAAGCATCCTTGTTCGGCACATCGTCGACTAGGAAATGAGGCACGTCATGAGGACTTCGGGAACGTCAAAGCTAGGCCTTCTCATCGCGACATTGCTCGCGACGAATACAATTTCGCAGTGGAGTGTGGAGCAAGATGCTTCCGCGCAATCCAGAAGGCGCCGGCCGGCCAAAGGTGTAATTGCACCTCAGTTGAGCTTAGATCTGCGCGGCCCCAATACCGCCCTGGCAGAAACTGCGGCAGACACACTTGGTAAAAGTGTGCTTCCCGGAGCGATGGACGTGCTCTTGGACGGTCTCGCCATGGGACTTCATCCCCGAGTCGCTGTCAAAGCACTTGCGGCACTTGCAGCGAATTCCGGTTTTTCGGCCAATACCAAGAGCTATGAGATCGTGCTCTTTTACACGCATCATCGCAACGCCAAAGTACGCAGCGTTGCTGTAAGTACCATGGGGATGCTCAAGGACAAGCGCGCACAAGCGACAGTGCTTGCGGCTCTCGGTGACCAACACAAAAGTGTCCGGGCAGCATCTGCAACAATCCTCGCCAAGCAAAAGAACCGCATGGCGATTGCGCCGATGTTGAAACTGCTGAAAAAAGGCGACGATGCTTCGGGGGCGGCACTTGCGTCACTCGCCGACGCTGACCTAGCTCGGAATATCGCTGAACTTATCGGCAATGCGCCCGATGGGCTCTTGGCTCGGACCCTAGGAGCAATTCTTATGCGTCCCGACTTTAAACCAGAAGACGCGCGCGTCGAAGTTGTGAAAGCCATCGGGAAAATTCCCGGGAACGATTCGCTCGAACAACTTACCAACTACCTCGGGGCAATCCCAGAGAAGCCTCCACGGCAATCCCGCAGTGAGGCTGAGGCAATTGTTGAAGCAAAGCTGGGAGGCTGATATGCGGAACCCGATACAAATCGTTTCTACTCTCGTCAATCCGACACCGAGGTTCATTCTCGGAATCGTTGCTGGCTTGGCCATCAGTGTCTCTTCCATCGGCGCTTCTGCCTGTGGTGGAACCTCCGGTTTTGGACTCAGTGCTGGAGACAATGATCCCGAAAAACTCGTCGCTGCCTTCGCGACTGTCACAGCTCCACAGCCGGGGCCGGTCAACAAGCTGGGTAAGCCCATGGTCTTCCTCGCAGCCCGCGGAAAGCCAAAGCAGCTCATTGCCTTTGATTTAGAAGGCAAATCAGAACTCTGGCGCGTCGATGCCGATGTGAGTTCCAAAGTCATTGTTGGACGAGACTTTGTCGCGTTCAGGCAAGGCGAAAAGATGTTTGTCGCCAAGGACATCGCTACTGGGGCCGATCTTTGGTCCATGGCAATTGATGGCACCTTCGTCGGCGCTTCGTCCGATGGTGCCAATGCCTACATTACTATCAAGGAGAGCTCGAGAGAGTGGACCCTCTATTCGATCAACGGACAAACTGGCGCGGAGCAATGGTCTGTCGAAGCTCCGGGCGTGATGGGCGCACCAGCGGCACGGGGAGGGCTTGTTTTTAGTCCTTTCATGAAGCAGTGGCTAATGGTTATGAGCGCGGTTGACGGCAAGGTTCTGACCCGAATTCGCGGCATTGACGAGGAGATATCCTTTGTCCGTACGACGCCCAACGAAGTGTACTTTGGCTCGAAAGCTGGTGTCTTTCTCCTCGACGAAAAAGCTGCCTCAGGCAAGCGCTCGCAGTCAACATACGGCACTGCGAAAATTCCCGAGGGCTTTGGTCGCGCGCATTACCACTGGGATGCTTTCGATCCGATTCAAGCAGGGTACTCGGCCTACGATCGCAATCGTATATTGTGGACAGCGAGTGCCCAGGAGGATGGTTTTGCGTTTGCAAACAACCTAGCTGTGGTGCAGGCATACCGCTTTTTCTTCGCCTTTGACACGAACTCCGGCGATTTGAAGTGGGCCTTCAATCATCCCCGAGTTGACATTATCGCGTCCTCAAGTCTGGGAAGCACAATCGGTATCGCTTCCATGTCTGGTGGTATTGGTGCTCTCAATCCAGTGACTGGTGAGCAGAGCTATCAGGCGCAAATCAAAGGGCAGTTCACGGGTGGTACCTTTGACGCTGCCGGTTGGTCACCATCAGAGAAAATCGGAGACAGTGGCAGCACGGCTGCAGCGCTGGCATCGATTGCTCGTGATCGGGATGCCCGCTTCAATGACATTAAAAAGTTTGCCGTGACTGCGTTGTCACAACTCAAAGGCTCAGGGGTTACTAAAGATCTTCTCACCTTGATTCAAAACGACAAAACTCCACCCTATTTGCTGAAGACCACTGGTGATGTTCTTATCGAGAGAAAAGACGCCTCAGGTCTGATTCACTTGGTCACTGCACTACAGAGTGGCAACGACTATGTTGAGGGAAGCAAGGCTCGTGCAGTAGGAATTATAGCCCAGGCAATGGCGGGAATTGATCCCAATGGTATTGATGCTGGTCTTCGCGGACAAGCAGTGGATGCCTTGCTTGCGCATCTTCACGACCCGGTGACAACCATGGTTGATTTGCCGCATATCGTGAACGCGATTGGCCGTTTCTCTGCTGAGAAAACTACCTCGGGGCAGGCGCTCCAAGCGCTGCAAAGCTTCTTGCTAATTTACAGAAGTGACCCGGGATTTGGCACACAGATCTCAGCGATATCGGCGATTGTCGATATTCTCCTGGCTCACGGTGGGGCCAAAGAGCGCGCGATTGTGTCCTTTGTTGCAGAGGACCCAGCGACCTTGCCTACCGTAGCAGCGTACGCTCAAAGTGCGCTTGTCAAGCGGCCGGCAAAGACAGACTCTAAAGAGACTGCTAAGGGCAAAGGGGCGGACGATGGCGCGACTAAAGGCACGGACAACAAAAAGTCTAAGTCTGGTCCCAAGCGTGCGATTAAGACAGCCAAACCAGTTCGCGGTGTGCAAAAGTCGGTACAATAGTTTCGACTGTTTTGGGGCTGGGATACAAATTCAAAGTTTTGGTATGCCGTGGTCCAAGCTGCGGTGACCGACGAGGCTCTAAGCAGCTGCGGGATAGACTCTCGTTGCTGTTGCAGGAGAAATCGATGACCGAGTCTGTGGAACTCGGTTGGCAGAGCTGTTTTGGCCGATGTACCAAAGGGCCTAACCTTTTGGTACAGGAGAAGTCCAAAACACCAGCTATCGGACATAGCTTTGT
>JAESTW010000472.1 GCA_016763395.1 Kofleriaceae bacterium | reverse complement strand
GGGCTTCGATTTGCCGGCCCCACAATAAAGCGGAACGCGACAAATACCAAGATCCAGCTCAACCCCAACGCAATCAGAACCTTGTCCGCGTGCGCCAGCCCTTTGCGGGCAAAAGCCATGACTCCGACCCCGAATGAGAGTGCGAAGAAGCTGTGGAACCACCAGATCTTCTGCATGATCCGCTGGAGCTTGCCACCAGCCTTCGGCGTCGTCTCCGAAGCGCTCACGCGTTTGCCTCCACGCGAATCATTTCCTTGATTCGTGCCAGCGCGGTGTCGATAACTTCCATTTTGGGACCAAAGGAAAAGCGCAAATGCTGGGTAAATCGAGATCCGCGTCCGGACCTACGCCGTCCGGGGTTAACATCAAAAAACTCACCTGGAACCGCGATAACCTTACTCTCCAAAGCCTTGCGAAAGAAGCTCATTCCGTCATTGATGGACGGCGGTAAATGCGCGGCGGAGGCCCAAACATAAAACGTGCCCTCTGGTGGTAAATCAATCACAAAGCCCATATCACGAAGTCCGGTGACCATACGTTCGCGCTTTGCCGAGAACTCCTTGGCAATAGCGGCTGTTTCCGCCTTGGTTGACTTGAAGTCTAAGAGTTCAATTGCTGCCCGTTGCAAAGGCCTGGGTCCGCCGCCATCCAAGAAAGAGCCTGAACTCGTCAATCTCTCGATGACATCCTTGGCACCAACCGTCCAGCAAACCCGCCACCCGGGATAGCGCCAGTTTTTGGTCAATCCGTCAACAATGAGAACCGGGTCCCTGTCCACGTCTTCGACGTAGGCCGCCGCGCTGGCGATGCCTCCCTCTGCCGCGAGGTCCGGACGCCACAAATAGTGAGAATAGAACTCATCGACCAACAAGGTACAATCCAGTTCGCGCGCGCTTGCCACCCAGTCCGCCATCGCCTGTCCGCCGATCATCTTGCCGGTGGGATTGCACGGGTTTGAGAAGAGTATGGCTGCGAGACCGCGTCCGGTAATTTCTCGGCGGAGTTCATCGACCGAAAACGAATAACCACGTTCCGCCTCAAGCAAAATCGGAATGGCGCTAAACAGCCCGAAGACATCTAAGAGTTCCTCGTACGCCGTATAGTCGGGCAAGAAATGTCCGAGATTCACCCGTCCCAAGGCCGCCGCCGCTCGTGTCAAAGCCGAACGGCCGCCGCCAGAAATCGCTACATTCTCGGCGCTGTACTGGCTTGGCATTCCCCGACGATAGAGTTGGTTGTACAGACTCGCTACCGCCTCGCGCAATTCCCACAAACCGGCGACCGGCGCGTATTCATGATCGGCGGCATCAATGCTAACAGAACTCACCCGGGCCGGCGCCCCCGGAAGGGTTCCCACATCCGGCATACCCTGCCCGAGATTGCACCAATCGGAATTCTCCGTTCCAAACCCCAGTTTTGTCGCCTCCTCGGTCACGTAGATTACACCGGTTCGAGGGACCGGGCGAAACGCCATCGTGGCACCATTGGCAGAAGTAGAAGAGATCACGCGGGACATGGCCAAAGCCTAGCCCAGCCTTGCCGGCCTTGCATAACGAAGGACACAGGGAAATACCCTACCTGAAGCGAGGGTGATCGGCCTTGGCCTGGCCCCAAAGATACCGACGCTGCGCTGTGGATATCAAACATTGCAATAGACCTCGTATCGCTACACAGACAATATGCTATAGCCCGGATGCAAGTGCTAACCCTCAGCGAAATTCGCGGCCAAGATCGCGTTGTATCTGTTTTACAACGCGCCCTTCGCAGTTCGCGCGTGCCCCAGGCATACCTTTTTGCCGGTCCGGCAAATTGCGGAAAATACACCACAGCGCTAGCCGTCGCCAAAGCTCTCAACTGCCTAAACGCGCCAAACGAGGGCTGTTCTGAGTGCATCTCCTGTCAAAAAATCGACCAGGGAAACCATCCGGATGTACGCGTGCTGCAGACTGAGGGCAAGCAAAAGCGCATCCCCATCGATACCATCCGCAAGCAAGTCGTACCGGCTCTGGCCATGCCCGCACACGAAGGAAAGGCCCGGGTGTTCATCATCGAGGAAGCCGCTTCCATGCCTGGCCCCACCGCCAACGCGCTGCTGAAGACCCTCGAAGAACCACCGGCCAACACGCACTTCATCATGGGCTGTATCGCACCAATGCAACTGCTACCGACGATCCGGAGCCGTTGCCAACGAGTCAATTTCCAACCCCTTCCGGTCGATTTGCAGGTGGAGTTTAGCGGAAATGAAGATGAGGCTGGTGAGATCCGCAGCTTGAGCGCAGACATACTGCGTATTGCCAATGCCCGTGGCCTGGTGACGATCATCGACTTGGCAAAAGAAGCCAACGACCGAGACATCCTCATCGCTGCACTCACAAGTGTTGCAGGACAATGTCACAAACTCTCACGAGAGTGCGCCGATGCGGGAGATCTTGATACAGCCCAAATCCACGGTTTGCGAGCACGAGAGGTTCTTCGCTCACTGCTGGCACTCCGTGATCACAACGCCCACGGACAATTGGCCTTAGAACATTTACTGGTCGCAATGCGCGGCTTGACCACGGCTACTCGGCTTACGACTACCCTGCCCAAAATGAGACAGTCGGAAATGCCGCGCACAGGAATCAACAAAGCAAGATGAGCGACGAAAAACAACCTTCTGACGCCCCACCCAAAACGCGAAGACGACGGCGACGAAAACCTGTTGGGGCTGCGCCTGAGAACAAATCGGAGAGCCAAGAGTCTGCTGGGCAATCGTCTGGAGGGCAAGCCGACGGCGGCCCCTCGCAAGCCGGACCAGGACGTCAGCGAAACAGAAAACGACGTTCTCGAAAGCGGGAAAACGCGAATAGTAGCCAGGGCTCATCTGACAGCCAGACGGGGGAAAAGGCAGAGCAATCTTCTCGCTCCTCCAACAACTCACAGTCACGGCGCCCCGCCAGGAGTCGACGCAATGCGCAATCCCCGCGCAGTTCACAGTCGCGGCGCGATTCCGAAGAGAAGAGCAACGAAGGTTTAGGTCGCAACCACAACAGATCGACGCAGTCAGCCCAAAACGACGCACCGGCTGCCGGCGATGATTCCTTCCGAGACAACCCGCCAATTGCCGAGCCCGTTCGCGCCCCCCAGGTTGCTGGGCCCAATTGGGGTGACGACAGCGATGCTCCAACTCCGGACATTGAACTCAAAGCAGATCTGCCACCCGACTCCGCCAGACGTGACCTCGATCCAACGAGTACATACCTGCTCGACCAGGAAGAGGGAGAAGACTTCCAAGGAGCCCTCAGCGCACGAATATGCAATGTCATCAGCGTTCGTTTTGCGGTCGCAGGACGACTCTACCTCTACGATGCGGGTGACGGTATCTACAATCGAGGCGACAAAGTGCTGGTGGAAAGCGATCGCGGTGAACGAATCGCAATCGTTGCCGTCCCGAGCCAGCGCCGGCCTCCCCCGCGCAGCCTTAAGAAAATACTCGGACGAGCGAAAATTCCATCACCGGAAGAACAGGAAGCGCACGAAGCCCGAGACCGAGATTTTCTTAAAACGGCCATTGCCGAGGCAAAAAAACTAACGCTATCGATCAAAATCTTTCGCGCAACCCTGGAGGATGGCGGCAGAAAGCTCGCTATCTCGTACTCATGCGAATCAAAAACGGATGTGCGTCGACTGTCCCGAGCACTATCGAACCAGTACTCCCACCGGGTCGACTTGCGACACTTCGGCGCTCGTGATGAAGCCAAGCTGGTAGGTGGAATCGGTTCCTGCGGACAAGAACTTTGCTGCACAACTTGGCTACCCGCCTTTGTTCCGGTCTCCATCAAAAAACGCTAAAGACCAAGGGCTCGTACTCAACCCCAGCAAGGTCAGTGGCCAATGTGGGCGTCTAAAATGCTGCTTAGTGTATGAGCAAGAGCACTACGCGGAACTTCGAAAAGGCCT
>JAESTW010000044.1 GCA_016763395.1 Kofleriaceae bacterium | reverse complement strand
CGGGGACCAACTACTGTATCTACCCCAACGAGATGCCTCAAGCCGCGGTTCAGGTGACCTTGGACCGAAGTGGCAGAGCACGGATCTTCTCCGGCGCCAACGATATCGGACAAGGTTCGAGCACCATGCTCGCGGTAATCGTCAGTGAGGAACTCGGGCTGGAGTTGGCGGACATCCGGGTGGTGGCAGCTGATTCGGATCTGTGTCCGGTCGACTTGGGGGCGTATTCCTCGCGAATTACTCTTATGGTTGGAAACGCCTGTGTTGACGCCGCCACGAAACTTCGAAAACTTGTGGTAGCCGAGCTGGCGGCCAAGTGGGAAATCCCGGCCAAGCGAGTAAACCTCGTGCGTGGGCAAGCGGTGGATATCGAAAACCCAGAGTGCTGCATGAGTATCGCCGAAGCTTTTGTATTGACAGAAACCGAGCACGGACTCTTGAGCGCCGCGGGTAACTACAACACCAAGAGCGATCGTCACGGTGAGTATCGCGGCGGTACCATCGGAGCATCACCGGCCTACAGCTTTACCGCGCATGTTGCAGAAGTCTCGGTCGACTCTGAAACTGGTGTTGTCGAAGTTCTCAAGGTTTGGGTCGCTCATGACTGCGGCCGAGCTCTCAGTCCGAAGATTGTAGAAGGCCAAATGGAAGGCTCGGTCTATATGGGATTTGGCGAGGCGATTATGGAAGAACACCTAGTCGATACGTCCAAAGGCGGCGTGCACATGGGGCCAAGTTTGCTCGACTACCGCATGCCAACCTTCCTCGATACGCCAGAGATTGAGAGTTTGATTGTTGAAGATGCAGAAGCAGAGGGCCCATACGGCGCCAAAGAGGCCGGAGAGGGCCCATTGCACCCGATCATTCCAGCTATCAGCAACGCCATTTACGACGCGGTTGGAATTCGTCTGAACAAGACGCCATTTAGTCCACCGGCGGTGTTGGCAGCAATTGAGGAGCGAGCGAGGCGAGAAGCCGCAGGCGAAGTCTCCGCGCACAAGAAGGGAGGCAAGTAGAATATGCTTCGACTACCAGTATTCGGCTCAGCCGCGCCGACAACCATCTCAGAATTAGTAGCACAGCTCAGTAAACCTGGAGCTCGCCTTGTCGCGGGTGGAACCGATCTGTTGCCAAATCTCAAACACGGACTTGAGGCGCCATCGACCTTAGTTAGCACCGACCGAGTGGAGTCGCTGCGTGAAGTGAGCTGGCATGAAGACAAGGCCGAGCTGCACGTTGGAGCCAGCGTGACTCTCTCGGACATCGCGTCCGATAAAAAGATCGTTGCCCAATTCCCGAGCTTCGCGCAAGCCGCTGGACTCGTTGCGTCCCCACTCATCCGCAACATGGCGACCATCGGTGGCAACATCAATCTAGATACACGCTGCCGCTACGTCAACCAGAGTGAGTTTTGGCGATCTTCCATCGGCGGTTGTCTCAAAGCGGCTGGCGATGTTTGTCACGTGGTACCGAAGGGGCGAAGTTGCGTTGCTGCCATGTCCAGCGATTGTGTGCCTGCGCTTATTTCGCTGGGAGCGGAGCTATTGCAATCGGGCCGGAAGGCGAACGCAGAGTCGCTCTGGCTGATTACTACAATAACGAAGGCACCAAGCACACGGAGCGAAAAGACGGCGAGTTCACCGCAAAGCTCATCTTGCCAATATCGGACAAGCCAAGTCGCTCAAGTTACACCAAGTGGAGCGTACGAAAAAGCATCGATTTCCCGCTTCTGAGTATCGCGATGAATTTCGATCTCGCCAGCGATAGCGTGGATGCAGAGATTGTCTCGGCCACAATCTGCCTGGGCGTAATGGCCGCCAAACCCAAAGTCCTCAAGACCGCGAAGTTGGTTGGACTGAGGTTGTCCGATGCCACGACGGCCGAACTCGTCGGCGAACTCTGCTTCAAGCAAGGCAAGCCGCTTGAGAACGTGCCGTACGACGCAGACTATCGCCGCAAGATGCTGCGAGTCTTCGGTCGGCGCGCTGTGTTGGCACTGAGCTAAGGGCGAAGAGCGGGGCTCGTGGCCCATACGATGGGGCGCGGAGTTTCGCTTACTTCGCGCCGCAAACCACGGGGCGTTGTCCGGGGTAACGCACCCGTGGGTTCTTCGGGTCAAAGAGCGATTTGAGTGTTGGATCAAGGGTGCCGCCACGCCGTGTCAGAAGTGCGGCCATTCCGTCGCGTATGCCGATAGAACCCACGACGCTTGATTTCTCAACCTGGGCACCGCCTTCACCAATGAGACCATCACCGCCAGAGGCGAGGAAGTCCGATGTTGCCACTACGACCAAGTCGTTGTCCCGAATAACCCGTCCCTTTTTGCCTTTGCCCTTGGCGCGAGTCATGGTCACCACGAGCGAACCCGATTGGCACTTGGCTGCTACTCGCACTCCCGAGATACTGATCAACCCATTGTCTCGTCCGAGATTGGTTGAGAAAATCTTTCGAAGCTCTCGACCTCGCATGGTCACCAGAGCAAAGCGATTGTCGAAGGGCAGGGCTTCAAAGAGCTCGCCGTAGACGAGTGGTCCTTTGGGCAAGGGGGCTCGCAAGCTGCCGCCGTTGACCATAGCGATGTCCGCCGTAGGCTGCGCCTCAAGTATCAAGTCGGCAAAGAGGTTGCCCAGAGGCGATGCCGAACCCCTTGAGCGCTCTATATCGGACGAAAGAACAATGCCTAGCTCTTTTGAACGAAGTTGCTCTGCTACCGCGGCCGCGTCATTGGCAATTGCAGTGAGTGCGGCGTTGCGTCCGACCTTCACGCCCTCATATTCGCCAGCATCACAATCGGGACCAGGCTTGTCCGGGCCCAAACACATCGCTTTGGGCGGATGAATTTTGACGTTCTCGATCTTCCCCGCTGGGCTGAGTCGTATGTCGACACGGCCGAAGGATCGGCTGAGAGCATACGACTCGATAATCGCGATTCCGTTGACTTCGTGCGCCACTGCACGGTGAGTATGTCCGGCTACGATGACGTCAACTAGGTCTTTGGGCAAGCCGCTGGCTACTTCGAAAATCTCTTGGCTCTTGTCGCAGGATTGCAAGTCCTTGGGGTTGTCAAAGGACTTACAATCCCCACCGGCGTGGGCTGCAACAATGACAAGTTCTGCACCTCGTGTGCGCAAATCCACAGCGTACTGGGTAATGCTGGTCACTAAGGGCGCCATACTCAATCCCACGACGTTTTCTGCAAGAGTAACTCTGGGAGTCTCTATAGTAGACACGCCAATAATTCCCACCAGTACACCACCGGATTCGATCAGGGTTGCTGGATGCACGTTGGGCCAGTGCACAGGCTTGCCGTCCGAGTCCAGAATGTTGGAGCTGAGAAAGGGGAAGTTGGCGCTTGCTGCCCGCGCTTTGAGTGCACCGCGAGGGTCTTGTCCGGGGTTGGTCACAGTTGAGTCGTCACCTACCGGACCGAAATCAAACTCGTGATTTCCGATGGTGACAGCATCGTATTTGAGCAGGTTGTAGGCGGCAACAATTGGAGCGCCTTCGCGCAAGTTCGAGGCCAGAGTTCCCTGAAACATGTCACCGCCGTCGATCAGTAGGACTGTGCGAGTTTTGTCAGAACGGAGAATGTCGACGTAGCCCCCAAAGAGCGGCAGCATCTCAACATGTCCGTGAACATCGGCAGTGCCAATGATAGTGACGTTTCTGGATGCGGCGGGCTGTGAGTTCTTGGCAGCTGCATCTTGAGTATCTATTTTTCCATTGGGGATACTACTCGTATTGTTGTTTCCCGGACAGGCCGAAAGCAGCAACGCAAGAGAAAGGGAAATAGGGTATTTACTGAATGTAGATATAGTATTGTTCATAGCGCTGCTATAGGAGTGGAAATGGCAATGGAGCTAAATAGGGAGAGTACTTCACACTTCGACGTTTGCCCAAACTCGTCGTTTCCACAGAATCATCAAAATCCCGCTCTGCGCAGCTCTATAGATGATTCGAGCCGTCCAAACACCAATAAGGCCGTAGCCCATAACGGGCCCAATCAGATAGGCAGCAGGCAAGAATAGGCCCCATTGCATACCAACGTTTACCATGAGCCCAATCTTGGTCGCGCCTGCGCCCATCATGCTGTTGAGAAGAACCATCAAGATGGCTTCAGTCCAAATGGTGATACCAGCCAATCGCAAGGGCAGGGAGGCGAGTTCCAGTGCTTCGTCTCCTTTTTCAAAAAACGCCGAGAGAATCATGTCGGGTGCGATTGCCATAGGCAGTCCGAGAATCATCATGATGACGATTCCGACCTTGATGACATCCCACGCCCAGGCCTCGGCATCATCAATGTTCTTACGTCCGAGAGCCTGTCCGACCAAGGTTGCCGCCGCCAGGCCAAGCCCGAGCCCAGGCAGGAAGGCAACCATCGTTACATTGATAAGCACATTTACGGCTGCGGTTTCTGAGGTGCCGATTCGATCGACAATCGTTAGCATCGTAGTTAGTCCAGCGGCAAAAAAGAGAGATTGCAGCCCGGACGGAATCGAGAGTCTGAGCATCGATACCAAGGTCTCACGCGATGGCAATCCGCGCAGAAACCCGGCGTCCCGTGCGTGCCTCAGCCCTTGGAAAAAATAGTAGATCATGCCAATATAGGCTGCTGCTGCGGTTCCAATAGCCGCACCATTGGCTCCCATGGCTGGCGCTCCGAATTTTCCGAAGATCAAGACGTAGCTGATGCAGACATTGCAGACGTGCATAACCAGT
>JAESTW010000471.1 GCA_016763395.1 Kofleriaceae bacterium | reverse complement strand
CAAATTGACAGCAACAACTAGAATAGAGACGTGGGAAGCAGGGCGCTTCACAGCAGAGGATTCAGCCAGTGAGCTGGAGTCATCTCCTAGCGCTCGTTTCGCATCGAATGTTGTCGCTCAACACAGTCGTAAGAGTCGTGGTGGGCGAAGTGAAAGCAGTCTAGGCAGTCCCACGACACAGGGGCTTTTGAGTGAAGAAGAACTGAAAGAGGCTGACGAACTATACGAAGCTGGAATTACTGCCGTGCAAATCGTAGAGATTTTCGTGTCGCGTGGAGTCCGGTTCTCGGAGGCCACCTTTCGAAAATACGTGCAACAGGGACTGCTCCCTCGAAGCCGTCGCATCGGTCGCAAGGGCAAGCATCGGGGGTCACTCGGTGTCTACCCAACGAAAGTAGTTCGCCGCATCAATCTAATTAAGACCTTGATGCAATCGGGCTACACGATTGATGAAATTCAATCGCAGTTTTTGCAGTTCACCGATGTCATTGAAGGAGTTGAAGAAGGCCTATCGGAGGCGTTTCAACTTTTTCAATCCGACTTGTCCGGGCCACGCTTTGATAGCGATCAGCGCGCGAGCATCGGTCAAGAAATTCGTGATGCTGAGAATTATGCTGAAGAGCTTTTGGCTCAGATTTACCAGTTGTCAGAACGGCTGTCTCAAGCACGTGGGGACAGTTATCAGAGTGCCAGCGCCGCGGGAAGCGCAGAGGACTTATTGTAATCGGCTGCCTTCCCGGGGGTAGCCACAACAGAGAATCATAATGATGGGGGTCGATATGAACAACAAGACAGAAGCAAGCGAAGTGAACGAAGATCAAAAAAGTGACAAAGCGGACACCGTGGTAGAGAGCAAAGAAACATCTTCGAGTACAATCGAAATTGTCGAAGAGGGTGGCGGGAAAGAACCGAAGGTTCGAAAGATTCGCAGGCGTGCTCGCCGAAGCCGTCCGCGATCGAAGACCATTGCAATGAAGCGCCTCACCCGCGAAGAATTGCGATTGGGGGCTTTGCTAAATCCACCAGTCGACATTCCCCGCCCCAAAACGCGCGCCGAATGCGAAGGAAAATCACGTCCCTGTCCATGGGTCGCTTGCAAGCATCATCTCTATTTAGACGTCAATCCAGAGACTGGTTCAATCAAGATCAATTTCCCAGACCTCGAGCCTTGGGAACTGAAGCAAACCTGTGCGTTGGATGTGACCGAACGCAACGGAATCACCCTGGAGGATGTCGGCGAGATCATGAACTTGACTCGTGAGCGAATTCGTCAGGTGGAAGTGCGTGGGCTTGCGAAGCTTCGGCAAATGTCCCCATCACGTGAAGAGATCGGCGCTGGCAGTCTCGAAGACTAGCAGTGCTCCCGCTGGCTTCGTGCTTGTGTTGAAATATTCGCTGCGAATTGTCTGTTTGCGGCGAATTGTTATCGTAGATTCAGGCTAGAGTCTCTCCAAACTTCAGGAGGGACTTTACTCATGTCTGCAATTAAGCGCGCTCTTATCAGTGTTTCCGATAAACAAGGTCTACTTGACTTGGCGAAGGGATTGGCCGAGTTTGGAGTGGAGATTCTCTCGACTGGCGGAACCGCCAAGTTACTAAAAGAGGCTGGGTACTCAGTAACCATGGTCGCCGACTACACCGGCGCTCCCGAAATTCTAGATGGTCGGGTAAAAACTCTTCATCCCAAGATTCATGGTGGACTTCTCGGACGTCCGATTGCTTCGCATGAAAAAGAAATGCGTGAGCACGGTATCGATCCTATCGATCTAGTGGTCGTTAACCTTTACCCATTTGAGGCTACCGTTGCCAAAGAAGGCGCAACACTCTCGGACGCCATCGAGAATATCGACATTGGTGGTCCCTCGATGCTGCGATCGGCTGCGAAGAATTACGAGCGGGTGACGGTTCTGGTCGATCCTGATGACTATGAAGGGTTTCTGCGGGATCTTGTATCCGGTAAGGGGGAGATCTCCAAAGAGCAACGCTTTGCCTTCGCCCGAAAGGTTTTCGCCCGGACAGCGGAATACGACCTGGCAATTTCGACCTACTTAGAGACTTCTTTTGAAACGCCAGAAGAAGAGCAGAGTCCGGAAACTGTATTTCCGGAGAAATTGAGCTTGGAGTGGCAACGGGTGATGGAGCTTCGCTACGGTGAAAATCCGCATCAAAAGGCAGCATTCTATCGCGACGTGGCTTCGCCCATGGCTTCGAGTGGAGCAAGACCCAGCATCGCCGATGCGGTGGTATTGCAAGGCCGGGCTCTGAGCTACAACAATATTTTGGACATGGATGCCGCGCTCGCCTGTTGTGTTGAGCACAAAGCGGGAACAGCCGTCGTCGTCAAACACACAAATCCCTGCGGAGTTGCTCAGGACAGCAGCAGTATTACTGCGGCCTATCAGAAGGCGCGGGCCTGCGATCCGATGAGTGCCTTCGGCGGCATCGTCGCTGTCAATCAAGAGGTGGACAAGAGCTTGGCATTGCAGCTTGTCGAGACTTTTCTAGAGTGTGTTGTTGCTCCGAGTTATTCGGAGGAGGCGCGGGAGATTTTGTCGGCCAAAAAGAACTTGCGACTCGTGGCGTTACCGGGCATGGTCGCGTCAACCGAGGATGTCGCGTGGTCGATGCGGACAGTGGCCGGCGGCATGCTGCTTCAAGCATCGGACTTTGAGCGCACCGCCATCGCCGATGCCAGAGTCGTGAGCGAGAGACAGCCATCACCGGAGGAGCTTGCAAGTCTCGACTTCGCTTGGCGAGTGGTCAAGCACGTAAAGAGCAATGCGATTCTCTTCTGCCGGGATTCGCAAACGGTAGCAGTTGGAGCCGGACAGATGTCCCGGGTTGATGCGGCGAAAATCGCTGTCATGAAAGCCCAGCAGCCTCTGGTGGGTTCTGTTGTCGCTTCGGACGCGTTTTTCCCCTTCCGCGACGGAGTGGATGCCTTGGCGGAGGCGGGAGCGATTGCTGTGATTCAGCCCGGCGGGTCCAAGCGTGACGATGAAGTGATTGCCGCCGCGAATGAACACGGAATGACGATGCTCTTTACGGGCATGAGGCACTTCAAACACTAGAATTTGGGCCTAGCATCTTGGGGCAAAACCCCGGGAACTGGGTCCTCCAGGCCCAAATAACTAGGAGATTGTGTTTTATACAGAAAATCACCAATTTCCTAGAACGGAACTACCTAGTTCTAGGTATTGTTCGCAAGGAATCCAATATGAAAATTCTAGTTATCGGTGGCGGCGGAAGAGAACATGCACTGTGTTGGCAGTTTCATCGGGAGGGGCACGAGGTCCTAGCTCTTCCCGGTAGTGCTGGAATCGCGGAAGTCGCAAGTTGCGTCGACGGACAAGTTGATGCTCTCGACACAATTGTAGGCAGTGCTCGCAAGCATGCAGTCGATCTGGTGGTGGTAGGGCCGGAAGTGCCTCTGGTTCAGGGCTTGGCGGACATGCTCAGATCCGAGGGGATTCGGGTTTTTGGCCCGGGCGCTGATGGTGCGCAACTTGAAGGGTCTAAGATATATTCTAAATGTTTTTT
>JAESTW010000470.1 GCA_016763395.1 Kofleriaceae bacterium | reverse complement strand
GGTAATGGCGCAAGAGGCTGCGCCTGCGGAGGCTGAAACGCCCACATCAGCGGACGCGGACACGGTCCCGGGAACACCGGGGTCGCGTGAGGGAAAGCCGGACACCATTACTCCCGCAAGCGATGCACCTGGCGCTTTGCCACAATCCCCAGTCGATCCCTACTCGCAAGGCACAGTGCAATATGCGGCGGTGGATGCCGCAACCCATCGAGTGTTCGCAATCGGCTCTGTAGGCTTGGTGATGGTCGACGCCGATGGTATCGAGGTACCACTGGCACTGACTCACTCCGGTCATGGGACTGGCTTTGCAGTTGGCCCTGATGGCTTCATTGTCACGGCCGGACATGTCGCCGACGACGCTGTGCATCTGGTGATTCGCCTTCCTGGTGAGGGTGGGTTCCGGTCCGCTCAGGTTGCGTATCGGGATGAAGACCAAGATGTCGCAATCCTTTGGGTAGACGAGCCGATTGTTCCGCTACAGTTGGCATCGCCAGAGAATCGCTTGCGTGTTCGTCAAACGGTGTACGCGATTGGCTACCCGCTGGACGCTTCTCGAACACAAGCGCAATCGGCGCGTGGTATTGTTGCCGGACAAATTGAGGCAGACATTCTGCAGCTGGATATCAGCCTCAATCCCGGCAACTCAGGTGGCCCCTTGGTCGATGAGGAAGATCGGGTCGTTGGCATGGTGGTCGCCCGAGGAGACGTCGAATCAGGGGTGCAGGGACTAGGCATCGCCATCGCTACGCCGCGCATTCGGCGGGCACTCAAACAGGCGAAAGCCAAGTTAACAAAAGGAGAACTCAAGCCACCGGGCCAGACGCAGCGAGACACAGCGGAAGTGGTAGATCGCTTACTACGTCTCGGCGTGTTTCACACTGTCCGGGAAAGCAACGGTCTCTCCCAGGGCTTTACCGAGAAAAACCTCGAAGCCGAGATAACCAAGTTGGCTGGCCGGGTAGCCGACCCCGATTTACTTTTGTACCTGGCGGGTAGTATGTGGAATGGTGGCCAGGTACTGATTCACGGCAAGGTCCGCAAAATCGGCGATACCACTCTCAGTAATCGCGAGGCCAAGAGCATCGGTAAAAAACTCCGGGAAGCGGCACGAAAGTTGGTTGCTCGGGCCTTTCACAGCGATCGGGCGATCGCCAAACGATCAAAGTTTGCTCGCTATATCTTGGACCGCTACGACATTCGTTGGGAGGATCCAGACGAGCCGGACGAGCCGGACGAACCATACACCGGCGGACGGCTGGGCTATGTAAACGCACAGCTACTGGGACGGATTAACCTGAACTCTGGTACTAAAGCCTTTGGCTTCGGTGTTGATGTGGGTGCCTTCGTAAACAGCCCTGAACTTGAAGCCGCCGCCACTGCCTTCGCTGTAGTCGGCCTGTCCGCAGGCCGGGTATCACTCAGCAGCGAGACCGATGATGCTACGATATTGCACACGTATTACGCGGTAGAGCTCGGTCTCGGGATTAGTTCCCCCGCAGGCGAAAACTCCCGGGCGGATTTTTCGCTTTCCATTCTTCCCGGACAGTACGAAAGTACTGTTGTTCAGCCAGGCACATTTGCTCAGGAGACGCGGTCTACTTTTGTTCTCGGGCATTTTCGGGCGTCTTTGAACTTTACATATGAGCAATATCGCTTTGGCGTAGGCATGCACTTCATCGGGAGCAATTCGGTATGGGTTGAGCCGGCACGCTTTGGATTTCGTTTTTAGAAAGATTGTGATGAGTCAAGGAATTCTTTTGTTGATACTGTTGGTCGGCATACAGGCCGGATGCGAGGAGTTGCCTGATTATGACGACCCTCGTGATATTGTAGAGGGAACGTGCGGCGGACAGGTCGATCAATGTGAAGACTGGCCAGCCTTTGGCTGTGGTCCATATTGCGAGCAAGGAGCCGGGTGCACAGGACCGGGAGAGTGTAATCTATCTCCATCACGGACAGACTGTCAGCAGTTTGCAAACTGCAGCTGGGACGGCGGATGTACCGGAGGTTATATCAGTGATACCGTCTGCTTCATCCCCAAGGCGGAATTTGCCTGCGAAGTCGTCCGAGGTTGCGTGTGGACGCCGCGGTGAGTTTCTCCGGCAATCTCAGAACATGTAGAGTGGCAAATCGATAGCTAAGGAGAGCCGGCCACGCAGTGCGGCGGATGTTGACCCGTCCGAAGTCGCGCGCAGTGTCGGCACGATGTCGACTCCGAGTCCGATAACAAAAGGAGAATTCCCGATACCCAGATAGCCTTGGACTCCAGGGGCAAAAATCGTAGAGAGTTCGTAGCGCGGCTCTCGGGCGACTTCGTCTTCTTCGCCGAGCCTAGTACTTGTCACGGTGCCTAGATCCACGATTTGCAGCAGAAATCCACCAGCCCAGGTTTTGCCAATGGGCCAGGAAACATCGACGCCAACCGGAATATACGCGCCGAGGTGTGGGGAGTTATTGGCGCTGGTGCGCTCGAGTCCACCGGACACACCGAACTGCGCTGCCAGGCCAAGGGTGAACTTGCGTCGCTTCTCGCGCCATGAACCTGTAGGTAGAGCAGCGTTTTCGATGAGTTCGCTCACGTCTTCAGAGTTTTTCGCATCGGCAAGCCCTGCGAGAAGTTCCAGGAAGGGCAAGAGAGTCTTGACTGCGGTATTGGACTCAAAAAGACCTGTCGCCAAAAGTAGACTGATTCCAGGAGCAAAGTGATTGTGCCGAAGCGCCTCCATCGCTTTGAGCAGTGACCGCATCTCCTGCACAAGAGTCATTGTGTCACTCGATGCAGTGTCAACTAGTAGTGCTTCTAACAAGCTAAGGGACTCATCGAGAACAGAGCGCAACTCAGCGTCTACCTTTGTAGTGTCATCCTTTGAGCGGACACGGGCTAGCTGTTCCAGGCGGGTATTGAGGAGGTAGAGGCGTTTGGAGAGTCTCAGAAGCGAGGCACCCAGCTTCTCCTGCAATGCGCTGAGTAATTTCTCTTGTAGCTTCTCGGCGACGCCGCGCTGGAGTTCCAGGAATTGGTCGATCTCGCTCTGTATTGCTTTGAGTTCTACCCAGGCCTTCTCGAATCGTCGCTTGTCCGCAGGTTTTGATGGCGCTTGCAAGGACTCGAGAGCTAATAATCGCGATTCATAGTCTTCCATGAACTCCAATATTGCTAGATCGTGACCTTCTGAGGTGGGCAGAAGGTCACGCAGGCTGGCTTCTGCCTCCACAAAGAGCGCGCGATCGCTGGATATGCCATTGTTGTCTATGGTTCGAAGTACTGCTGCGAAGGCAACTCGGACGATTGAGATTTTTTGTGCATACGTCGACCAGTCAGACTCGATTTCTTGTCCGAAAAAATAGGGCATGCAGTTGGGGTTGTAGAGGCTCCGGGTAAGAGAGCCGGTCAGACCTTGCAAACTAGGAAGACTGCTGATCTCGCGGTGGACTTGGACTGTGATCCCTAGGCCACAGTGCAGGGCCGGGGAGTCCGTTGCACTAAGATTCTTGAGTATTGACTGGGGCAGAACAGCCAAGTCTTGGCGAAGTGCTGGCAATAATAGCGAGAGCGGGGCAACCCAACGAGAATTGTGAATTTGTCCGAGGAGCGTGCAAAATGATGGCAGCAATTCCTCACCGCCATCTTTGACGCACAGTTCTTTGTCCATTTTCTCCAATATGAAGCGAAGCGCCTCTTCTTTTGCGCGTTTTCGTACAAAGTCCAAGGCTCCACCGATAAGCATGGTGGGTAAATCAGGGGATTTATGAAAGCTAGCACCGCCAGAGCCAGCAGCCGAACCTCCAGCGCCAACGCCACCACCTATTCCAAATAGTTCATCCCGTACAGCCAGGTCGGTGATCGTTTTGATGGCAGACTCCGCTCGCAGAGCCATCGACTCCAGGACTGAGTGTTGTTGTGACTTTGCCTCCTCCAGTGCGCGCTTGAAACTCGCAATCTCGGCGCTCATTATTCTTCCTAAGAACAGTTCCTTGGGCGCCTGGCTGAAGAGTTCTTGTTGCTTCTTCTGCAGTGCCGCACTGCTGCGCTCAAGCTTCGGCGAAGCGCTCGCCTTGCTCTGGAACGTGAGGCCTGAGAGTAGGAAGAATGCCAGGGGGAGGAGTGGACTCGGGAAGCGCATCGAAGCTCAACGATAACACGCTCTGCGCCCTACGGGGATTGATGACTGGAAAAGCTCTTCTGCAGTTGTGCGAAGAGCCCACCATCTTCGACTAGCGAGTCGTAGGTGCCTGTTTCGGCAACAACGCCGTGGTCGAGAACAACGATTTTGTCTGCGTTTGCGATCGTCGACAGCCGGTGTGCAATGACGAGGGTTGTCCGGCCTCGCATGAGAGCATCCAGCCCTCGCTCGATAGCGGATTCCGTTTTGGGGTCGACATGCGCTGTTGCTTCATCCAAGATTAGCAGCTTGGGATCTCGGACGAGCGCCCGCGCGAAGGCTACGAGTTGCCGCTGGCCGGCACTCAGATTGTCCCCACGGTCTTCAATCATGAGGTGGATATCGACAGCGTTTTCTTCCTGGCTGTCTGCCAGGCTGCCTTTGAAAACACTTTCTGCTCCGATGCGTCTGAGTGCATCTGTGACATCGTCGTCGCTGGCATCTGGATTTCCCATGCGAACATTGTCAGCGATAGTACCTTTGAAGAGGAAAACATCTTGGTTGACCACCGTGACGTGCCGGCGAAGTTCACCCGCAGGTAGGCTCAGAATGTTTTGGCCGTCCAGGAATATCGCTCCCTCGTCAGTTTCGTAGAGCCTGGCCAGGAGCTTGATCAGAGTCGATTTACCCGAGCCTGTAGCGCCAACCACAGCGACCTTTTCTCCGGGCCGGACAGAGAGCCCTAGCCCCTTCAGCACTTGCTCTCCCTCACGGTAGGAAAACTTCACATCCTTAAACTCGACAGCGAATGAGTCCGAGCCAGTGATACTGGCATCGGCTGTTCGCATAGGTGCATCTTCTTCTTTTGTGTCCAGCAGGCCGACAATCCGTTCCGCGGCAGCCATGGCAGACTGCATAACAGCGTATTTGGCACTGAAATCTTTGATGGGGATGAAGAACTTATTGACGTATTCGATGAACGCAACCACCAGCCCAATCGTGAGCCCAGTCTCGCCAATCGTAGCACCCGAATACCAGGCTATTGCCGCCACCGAGATAAGCCCAATGGCCTCTACTATGGCGTACATGCTGGCGTCTGCCATGATCGAGCCAGAGTACGCTTCCCGGTACTCGGCGTTGATTTCGTCGTATTTGTCAGCGGTCGCTTTTTCTCGGACGAATAACTGTACGATGCCAATGCCGCTGAGATGTTCTTGCAAATGAGTGTTCATGGCGGCGAGTTTGACTCGAATTTGGCGATAGGAGCTGCGCATCAGCTTGCGCGCGTATCGGACAAGGATCACCAATGCGGGAATGGTGATGAAGGTAATCAAAGTCAGCTGCACGTTGAGGTAGAGCATCATGCCGACGATGGCAATGAGCCGAACCACGTCGGCAAGTAAGGTCACTACGCCACCTGCGAACATCTCGTTGATGCTCTCGATGTCGTTGGTCATGCGAGTGAGAAGACGGCCTACAGGGATCCTGTCAAAGAAGGCAGAGCGGCGAGTGAGGATATGTCGGTAGGTGGCCAGCCTGAGGCTATGCATGGATCGCTGTCCGACGAGTTGCAGGGCGTAGAGTTGTGCATAGCCGCACAGGGCTTGCATAATGACAAAACCGACGTAGACCAGGGCCAGTGTACCTAGGCCATCGGTGACATGGTTCGTAATATAGACGTCGATGGCGACGCTGAGCAGGTAGGGCTGAGCGATCTCAAATGCGACCGTAATTGGAATGAGCAGTAAGGCGAATGCCAGCAGTACCCCATGATCTCGGACATAAGTCCACAGACGCAACATGAGCTTGGTGTCGTAGGCTTGTCCGAGGACCTCTTCCTCCGACCCTTTTGGGGCCGGAGAGCTTAGGGGGGAACTCGCTTTTGGAGAGCTCGTTTTGGGAGAGCTCACTTTTGGAGAACTCACTACTGTATGCCCTCGTTAAGCTGGGTCTTGTAGATATCCGCGTACACTCCGTCTTTTGCCAAGAGCTCTTCATGGGTGCCCAACTCGGCGATCTCGCCATCTTCGAGTACGACGATCTGATCTGCATTGCGAACCGCAGCGAGCCTGTGAGAGATAAGGATAGAGGTCCTGCCTTCCATGATAGTGGCTAGGCGCAGCAATATTTCGCGTTCCGTTTCTGCGTCAACTGACGAGAGAGAGTCGTCGAGGATGAGCAGGGGGGCTTCAGTTGCCAATGCTCGGGCGAGGGCGACTCGCTGTCGTTGTCCGCCAGATAGCGTGATCCCGCGCTCGCCGACGATGGTGTGAATGCCATCGGGTAGTCGGTCCAAATCTCGTCCTAGTCCGGCGGCATGTGCCGCTTCATCAATCGCCGCCTGGAATTCCACTTCTCCCTTGGGAGGTACTGGGCGGCGCTCGACACCAAAGCGAATGTTGTTAGCGATCGTGTCAGAAAAGAGAAAGGCCTCCTGCGGGGCAAACCCAACTAAGGAACGCAAATTTGCCAAGGGCAGGGTATTGATGTCGTGACCATCGAGGAAAATACTGCCATCGGCAACGGAGTTGAGCCTGGGAAGGGCAGAAATTAAGGTGCTTTTCCCGGACGCGGTACGGCCAACGATTGCGGTGGTTGAGCCCGCTGGAATCGACAGCGACAAGTTCTTTATGACATGCTTTCCCGAGAGAGTAATGTCTAGATTACGGAACTCGATAGCACCAGTTACTGTGTCGGGATCGAGCGCAGCCGCCATGCCGTCAACGACGTCTCCTTCTGTCTGAAAAATGTTGTAGAGGCGCTCCCACGAGGCTCGTCCACGCTGAAAGAGCGTTATCATCCAACCCAGCGCCAACGTAGGCCAGACAAGTACTGCGAGGTACCCGTTGAACTCGATTAGCTGTCCGAGTGTTAGCGAGCCATCGATGACCCGTTGGCCGCCCAAAAAGAGCATCACAACAGTCCCTAGCGCTGCTACCGCGCCGAGAGTTGGAACGAGTTGCCCTCGGGTTTTGGTCAAGACCATATTGTGGATCATGAGCTCGGCGGAAGACTTGCGAAATGCCTCTATGCGGGCCTCTTCTAAATTGTAGGACTTGATTATTGCAACCCCGCTCAGATCTTCTTGGATTGATGAGGAGAGATGTCCGAGTTGCTCTTGCACCTTCCTGCTCGACTTGTAGATTTTGCGTCCAAAGAAGGTGCCCAAGATAAACATGAGCGGGTAGGGGATCAGAGCCCATGCCGTTAGAACTGGATCAACAAGCAGCATTAGGACCAGCGCGACCGTGAACATGAAACTCGCGTTGACGATGTTTAGCAGGCCTGGGCCCCACAGCGCGCGCACCGTCTGAACATCGTTGGTGAGTCGACTCATTAGATCGCCGGTTGGGTGTGTCCGGTAGTAGTTGGAGTCCAAGCGCAGCAGGTGTCGAAAAAGAGCCGAACGCAGATCGTACTCGGCGTACCGAGCGGCATTAAATAGTAGTACTCTCGATCCGATTCGAGTGCATGCCGCGACCACCGCTACGCCTATCATTGCCAGCGCCAGAGTCGGAACACTATCGGAGGGGTTGTCCGAGGTTAATGCGGAGACGATTGCGCCGAGCAGCTTGGGGACTGCAAGAGCAAGTGCGGCGGTACACAGAAGAAGAAAGGAGGCTAGGGCAACCTGTTTTGAGTAGGGCGTGAGGTAGCTCCACGCACCACCGAGGTCGGCGCTTGGAAGCTCCTTCTTCTCTGCATTGTTGCTAGGCAAGAGGACTACACTAGCGGCAAAGGTGTGCTCCGGTCATCACACAGAGGGTACGGATTCACGCTGAAGTAAATTCGGATCTCACCAATAGCACTTCTTGCACACATTGGCCTTCATGCACTTTGGCAGGAGCGTCGCTATCTTGCTGCCAGTCAACTAGATAGGGACGGCTTGTTGAAAAAAACAAGGATATTTGTAGCGCGCTTTCCTCAACTTCACCCCGCTATGCGTTGTCCCGGCCAAGGCTGTGAGAGTACATTTAGCACGTTGCGAGTTTGTTGGAAGAACTCGCCTTACCGTGTTCTCAGAGGATAGAAAATGGCTGCCTACACAGAGTACTTGAAGATGCTCCACAATGACCCTAGCAACGCTTGGGCGATATCGGAGCTGCAGAAACTCGGACCGTCGATACTGACGACCAGCGAGGTGACGATGGCGTTGGAGAGCGCCCGGACAGAACTTCTGGAGCGAGGCTCGTCCGAGGCAGCGGTTGAACTCTTCGATGTGGAGTTGGCACATGCGGAAGGCGAGCGACAAGCAAACCTTCTTTTCGCCAAGGGCGTTGTGGTGTTTGACGACTTGCTTGAGGTCGAAACTGGGATGAAGTTTATCGGGGAGGCGGTGCGCCTGCACCCTGGCAACACGGAAGCGCAGCAACGACTCGAGCACCTGGAAAAGGTGAAAGCGAACTGGCAGGCAATCGTTGAAAAATACATTGAGGAGGCCGAAGCCACAACGGAGTCTAGCTTGGCGACGAGCCTGTACCGAGCCGCTGCAGAGACCTACGGGCGCTATCAGCCGGACGCCGACGAGATTGAAGAGCTATTGGGCAAGGCTCTGGAGATCGATGCCAACAACATGCGCGCTCAAGCGCAGCTCTCTCGTCTGCTCTACCGCGCGGAGCGATGGGATGATTTGCTCTCTCACCTTCGTAGGAATATTTCTGTGTCGACAAGTGTTGGCAATCGCAACGCGGCATGGATTCAGATCGCCGATCTGGGCGAGAGCCGACTGAGTGACCCGGCGCTGACTGTAAACGCTATGCAAAATGTCATCGCCTCCGATCCGGGCAATGCCCGCGCGTTGGAATACTTGGTATCGCACGGTGAAAAAGAGGAAAACTGGACGGGCAACGTTACGTTGTACACCAACGCACTCAAGGCGAGACGGCGTTCCGGGAGTCCGGAAACCGAAATCGATCTCTTGTCCGAAATGGGGCGAGTGCACTGGAAGAAGCTAGAGGACATGGAAGCGGCGGATTAGTGCTTTACTCGCCTGCGCAAGCTGTCACCGGCCAACCAAGTCCATCTCGATTTTTACCGGGAGTACTACGTTGCAAGCAACCAGTCTGGCAAGCTCATGCAGGTCTACCGCCAGGCATTGAAGGCCGCAGGCAAAGAGGGGCCTGCGCGGAAAAAGGCGCTGATGGTGGAACTCGCGCAGTTGTCCGAAGGAAGCATGGACAACCCGGAGAAAGCGATCGACAGTTGGAAAGCGATCTTGCGTTCGGAGCCGGAGAACACGGAGGCCATCGAATCTCTGCGTCGCTTGTACGAGCGTACGGGCAAGTGGAATGCGCTGCTCGATCTTATCAAAGATGAAGTTGAGAAGATTCCCAGCGATGATGTCGACGCTCGAGTCAACGGGCTCTTGGAGGTCGTGGAAATCTACCGAGATCAACTCAAGCTCGATGTCATGGTGATCAACACCTACAACAGCATCCTGGCCCTTGATCCCTCGAATCAGGATGTGCTGCATGCGCTCTCCGAAAAGTACCGAACTCTCGGACGGTGGAATGATCTCATTACTGTTCTTGGGCGCAAGGCAAAGCTTGAAGGTATGTCCCGCGAGGACCGAATTGAGATATTGGACCAAATCTCCTCTCTTTGGATCGACCGATTCGGCAACTACGCGCAGGCAATCAAGCCGCTAGAGGAGCTTCTAGGGGTTGATCCTGGCAACCAGGGGGCACTAACTCGCCTCAAAGAAATCTATACGAAAAGACGCCAATGGCGCGCGCTGATTGCACTGCTCGGACGACAAGCCGAAACAATGCCTGTGGAAGAGAGACGTACGCACTTCGGCGATATGGCTCGTTTGGCGGGCGAAAAACTCGGCGACACCAAGTTGTCAATCGATATCTGGAATCGAGTACTGGAACTTCAAGGGTCGACAACAGATCCGGACGAATGTGCGGCTGACTTTCCTTTGGTATTGGATTCGTTGGCAGCGTTGTACGAGCGGGAAAAGCGGTATCCGGCGCTAGCAGATATTCTTACCCGGAAGCGCAAACTTGCTGTGACCCCGGAGGCGGCAATCCCCGTGCTAGAAAAGCTCGGAGCCATCTATTCTGAGCGGCTGAAGTCAGCAGAACTCGCAGCGGAGGTGTACAGCCAAATTCTGGAACTTCGTCCGGATCACGCTAAAGCGGCGCGAGTCTTGCGAGAACTCTATGCGACCGCGCACGACTACGACGCACTGGAAGCTCTCTACGGTGGCATGGGCCAGTGGGAGGAGCTTATTGAATGCTATTTTGGGATCTCGGACAGGCTGGGTTCCGAGGAAGAAACTATCTCCTTGCTGGAGAGAGCGGCGCGAGTTGCCAACGCTCGATTCTCGAGTCCGGACAAGGTTACTCGTGTCTACGAGCGGCTGCAAAGTGTGAATGCATCCCACCTCGGGGCAGCCCAGGCATTGTCGAATCTGTATCGAGATGCCGGCAAGTGGCCTAGGCTGTTGAGTATCAAGGAAATTCTACTCGGACACGCTGATGATGCCGACAGATTGCCTCTGATCGACGATATTCGCGACCTTTGTGAAAATCAGCTCGCGTCCAAATCACTTGCGTTCCAGTGGACCTGCCGAGCCTACGAAATCCGGCCAGAAGACTCTGAACTCCTGGCCGGGTTGTTGCGCCTGGCGATGGAGGCCGATGCGTGGCCAGAGGCGTCGGCGATGCTAGTTGCTCGTTGCGCTCAAGACGGAATCTCCGAACAGGAGAAAATTCGACTACTCCGGGAACTCGGACGAGTTGCAGAACAGTACTTAGACGATCCTGCGTCCGCTCGGGATTTCTACGAGCAAATTCTTGTGTTGCGAAATGATGACAACGACGCACTTGATGCGCTGGAATCACTGGCAACTCGAGGAAGTAAGTGGGAACGACTTTTGGATATTCTGCGCCGTCGTTCAGCACTGGAAACCAACTCCGAACGAGAAGTTGAGCTTTTGGGGCGGATTGCCGTCTTGGAAGAAGACCAGCTTGGAAACATCGAAGGCGCGCTGTCTGCATACGAGAGAATCCTGGAACTAAATGCGGAAAATCGGGATGCATTGCGTGCATGCGCGCGAATCTACGAGAATCAGGCCGATTGGTCCGGGCTCGTGAGAACCCTCGATGCTCAGCTGCGTTTTGTCGAAGATCACTCCGGCGAATCGGCGATTCACTTCCGTTTGGGATCTCTGTATCAAGAGGCATTGCACAAACCTGATCTCGCTCGCGAGTCCTTCAAGCGTTGCTTGCAGCTGGATCCCAACGACGACGTTTATAATGCATTGGAACAATACCTAGGAGATGGGTACTCCGCCGAGATTCAGGCAGAGACGGCGACATTGCTGCGTCCCATTTTTGCGGACAACTCTAGCTTCGCCAAGCTTGCCAATACGATCGAAATTCTGAAAAAGGACGCAGGCGAATTTGAATTGCTTTCGTTTGAAGAAGAGCTGGCGGGACTTTACGAAGCGCAGTTGGGAGAGCCCGGGAAAGCGTACGAAGCGTCGGGGCGGTTGCTCCTCCTTGACCCTGGTAACGAACTGAATCGGTCGCGCTTGGATATGCTAGGCAAACAACTCAGCTTGGTGCCGGACCTGCGAGATAAACTCACAAAGGGGTTGGAGGCCAGTGATGCCCAAAACTGTGACGAGAGTGTGTCCCTTGCCATTGCGTTGGAAATCGCCGTGTTGTCCGATGAAGTGTTGGACCAACCCGATGCAGCGCAAAGTGCTTGGCTACATGTAGCCTCGATTGATGAAAGCAACTCCAATGCCTATGAGGCGCTGACACGCCTATACCGGCGTGCGGACAAGTGGCAAGAACTCAAGTCGCTAATTGAGTCGCATATTGCCCGGACTCTCGATTCGCAGGATCGGGTGCGCGGATACTGGCAGTTAGCTGAGCTGTGCGAGGGAGTGCTCGAGAACCAAGAATGCGCCATTACCGCGTTCCAGGGGATTATTGAGAGCGATCCAAGCCAGCAGCGTGCGTATGAGGCGCTGGCCAATATTCGGGAGCAGAGTGAGCAGTGGGAAGAATTGGAACAGTTGCTGGGCCAGAGAGCGGATGTTCTCCAGGGGGAAGCGCTGGAGGGTAATGACAATCGCCGTGCCAGGCTGCGCTCCGAAAAACTCGGAGACCCGTCCGGTGCTGTCGACTTGGCGGAGGAGTTGTTATCCCGGAGGAGCGGTGATGCTCAAGCTAGGCTGTTGCTGGAAGAGCATCTTCCCAATCCGGATATTCGGCAGCGAGTTGCCCGTATCTTGGAGCCCAATTACGAAGAAAATGGCCAGTGGGTCGACTACTGCGGCGTATTGCGAGTGCAGGCCGAAACCGCGGACGCGCCAGCAACGGCTTTCGATTTGTTTGTCCGAATCGCGGACATTCAGGAAACTCAACTCAGTGATATTGGAGCAGCGAACGACGCGTGGCTTGAGGCGTTGAGGACTCAGCCTGCGGACGTGCAGGCCGTTGATGCTCTTTTGCGATTGACCGCAGATCTGGGAGTTTGGGCTAACCTCGCCAGTGCTCTTGCCAGCGCTGCAAGCTCGGTTGATGAGACCGACATCGCCAGCCGCGGCCGCTTACTCAAAATCTGTGGCGACATTGCCAGAGATCAGCTGGGGGATAGTGACCAAGCTATTGCCAGTTACGAAGCGTTGCTCGATTTGGACGGCAGCGATCCGGAAAGCATTCTGTATACTGCCAATGCTCTAGATTCTCTGTATGCACAAAACTCCGAGTTCGCTAAGCAAGCCGCCGTACTGCGGAAAGCCAGTGAATGGACGGATTCGAGCGCGGACAGAAAGCTACTATTTTCTCGGGTTGCCGAGATCGAAGAAATCGCGTTGGAAAACCAGTCTGCGGCACTCGCCACCTGGACTCAGGTACTGGGCGAGGACCCTGAAGATCAGACTGCATTGCGAGCTTCGGATCGCCTTTTGACCGAAGCAGGTGATTTTCGTTCGCTGGTGGGTATTGTCCGGCGGCAGGTCGATTTGTGTGAAGAGGATGTGACAGAGCGAGCCCAAGGGTTAGTTCGTCTCTCGAGTATATTCGTCGACCAACTCGATGAAACTCAAGAGGGGATTCTGTGCCTTCTTGAGGTGCTCGACCTACCAGTCGAGCAGGGAAGCATCCTCGAGACCCTAGGCGGGCTCTATGAAAAGGAAGAACGCAACGACGACTTGTTGGACATCTTGGATCGTCGAGTCACAAGTGCTAGTGGGGATACGCGGACAGGGTTGTTGTTCGAAAAAGCCGTATTGCTGAGCGAGAAGTTGGATCGGGATAGCGAAGCGTTGGAGTGTTTCGCCGAAGTACTGGCCGACTGCCCAGAGCACCCAGATGCACGGAACCGAATTCTCAGTTTTGTGCCCAATCGTGATCTGAAGGCACGAGCAGCGGAAATCTTGGATCCACTCTTCGAGGCCGCGGGTGACTACTCCGCACTGGTATCGCTACTGGAGAGTCTCGTTGAGGACAACGAGGATCAACGCAGCGTCATGGTGAACTTGCAGCGAATTGCTGGCTTGCAAGAAATTGCCCTCAATAACGCCAAAGAGGCCTTTGAGGCGCTAAAACGGGCGCTGCGTGCGGGACTTGCCGAACCGGAATTGCCGGAGATTTTGTCCGATTTGCAGCGGTTGGCGTCGGATAGTGTTGCGTCGGACAATAGTGCGTTGAGAGAGCTTGCAAAGGTGTACCGAGAAGTCGCCGGAGATGTGTACGACGGCGATTTGCAAAGGCGCCTGTACCTCGATATCGCTGATTTGAGCCGGGCGGTTCTCAACGACAACGATACAGCGAAAAAGTACTACCGTTTGGTTTTGGAGGCACAGCCCGACGATGCGAGGGCAATCACCGCGCTTGACCAACTGTATCGCGAGAATGGTGATCATCTAGACCTGTACAATATTGTCGTACAGAAGGCCGAATTGGCGCGGGATAACCTCAACGAGCGAGCGCAGTGTCTGGCCGAGGCGGGAACGCTCTGTGCGGACAAGTTGGATCGGATCGATGATGCGGCGATGCACTGGGAGCAGGTTCTTGAACTAACACCCGACGCCCGCCCGGTCGCAACGAACTTACAGGCGCTGTACAAGCAGCAAGAGCGCTGGCATGACTTGGCCGAATCGCTGGAAAGCCGACTGGGGTTTGCACTCACGGTTGACGAAGCAGTGGACTCCCGCTTCAGACTGGGACAGATCTACGAAATTCACCTGACAGATCCAGACGCTGCTGTGGAGAACTACGGCGCGGCCCTGGGTGGCGATTCTACTCACAAAGGTGCTACGGCTGCCTTGGAGCGTTTGCTCGACGATGCAGGGACTCGCAGTGCGGTCGCCGAAATCCTCGAGCCAATCTATGTTGCGCAGCAAAACTGGGCGCCGTTGGTTCATATCTACGAGATCAAATTGGAAGCCGCAGACTCGCCGGACGAGCGGTTGCCTATCACAAAGTACATCGCCAGTCTTCACGAGGATCAACTGGGAGATTTGGACGGAGCGTTTCATTGGCTCGGGCGTGTATTTCGAGAGTGTCCAAGCGATCAAAACGTGCGAATGCAACTTGAGCGTTTGGCCAGTAATCTTGAGAACTTTGGGCGCCTGGCTGAGGTGTATCAGAGCTATCTCGACGACGAGAGTGGTGATTCCGATGAGGCGATGAGTATCGCCGAGACTCTGGCAGACACCTACAATACGGAGCTTGAACAGGTCGATAAAGCGCTCAGCGCGTACAAGCGGGTCTTGCAGATGGATAGCGAGCGCCTCGAGGTGTTTACTCGGGCAGAAGAAATGCTGTCACGCGCCTCTCGCTGGCAAGACTTGGTCGACCTCTACGAGGACGCGATCCAGTCTTCGATGGATGAGGAGCGACAGCAGTCTCTGTACGGGAGCTTGGCTGGAGTGCAGGAACTCCAACTCGAAGCGCCGGACAAGGCGGTCGAAGCGCTGCGGGCGATTTTGGAAATCAACCCCAGTCGGAAATCCGCGATTGCCGGCCTCGATAGAATTCTGGAGTCGCAAGAGAATTGGTACGAGTTGGCCGATTTGCTCGCGAACCAGATCGAGGGTGGGTGTTCCGAGTCTGAGGAACGAGATCTGCGATTGCGCTTGGCTACCTTGCGAGAGGAGAAACTCGAAGACGCGGACGGAGCGATTGATGAGTACGAACGCACGTTGACGCTACCAGATAGCCACGCTGCTCTGGCGGCACTGGAGCGACTTGTGGTGGAAGAACGCCATCAGGAGCGAATCGCGGTTATTCTCGAAGGCGTGTACCGGACAAGTGACGCCTGGCAAAAACTGGTCGTTATTCTTGATACGCAGTTAAACCACGTCGACGATCCGATTCGACGAGGTGAAATGCTACGTGAAATCGCCGAGATCCATGAGACCCGTGGAGGCGACCTCAATCTGGCGCTAATCGCGCTTGGAAAAGCCTGGCTGGAGGACACCTCGGACAATGCTCTCTACACGCGTTTCGTGAACCTCGGAACCGCGCAGGGCAATTCTGAATACTTGACCGAAGTCCTGGAGAAGGGAATCGTCGACCAGTATGACTACGAACTGGTGGGCGTAGTGCTCGTTCAGTTGGCCACGATCAAAGAAACCTTTCACGACGATGTCGCATCCGCTATAGGCTACCTCATCCGATTGCTTGAGCTTTGTGATGACCACCCGGTGGCGTTGTCCGAACTCGATCGATTGCTAACCCAAACGGAAGATTGGAACGGTCTAGTTCGTACCCTGGAGAGGCGTGCGGAAGTGGATGAAGACCAGGCCAAACGCTTGGAGTTTTTGCAGCGAATCGCTCACATACACGAAGTCTTGCGAGAGGATTCGGATGCTGCGATTGTTGCTCATAGAAACGTCTTGGCATTGGAAGAGGGCAATAGTGGCGCGCTGGATGCGCTGGAACGCCTGCTGAGTTCAATTGAAAACTGGTCCGAACTCGCATCTGTGATGCTCACAAAAATCGAGTTGAGTGACAATGTCTCGGACAAGCGCCGACAGCACTTCGCATTGGCTGTGATTTACGAAGAAAAACTGGATGACAGATATGAAGCGGTTGCTCAAACCCGCGCTGTTCTAGAACTCGACGCAGGCGACAAGCAGGCGCTTGAGTCATTGAGCGCCTTGTACAAAAAGACTCGATGTGGCAGGACATGCTGGAGGTCGTAGACCAACAGATATTGATCTCAGACGGAGATCATCTGGTCGCCTACAACTTTGAGGCAGCGGACCTGCTAGCAAATCAGCTCGTCGATATAGACGGCGCTCAGAGTCGGTACGCAACAGTATTGGATCTCGAACAGACCCATCAGGGCGCCCGCGCGGCGTTGGAAGAGCACACTCTCAATCCCGACGCGATGTCTCGCGCATGTGAAATTCTGGAACCCATCTACGCTAGCGAAGGCAATTTTGATGCGTTGGCGGCGCTCTACGAACGTCGAATCGAAGCGTCCGGCGGCGAGGACTTGGAACTCTTTCAGACCTTGGCGCATTTGCATGAAGACTCTCGAAACGATGTACCAATGGCCTTTGCAACATGGTCGCGAGTCATTGCTCTCGAACCACAGGACGAGGCAATCCAAGCACAGGTGGAGCGAGTCACAGCATCCCTTGGCAATTGGCAAGAGCTGGTTGCTCTCTACGAAAAAATCTTAAGTGCTAGCAGCGATCCACTGGTGGAATCACGCTACGCAACCCGCCTGGGTGTGCTCTATGAGGACAATGTCGGTGACTTGAGCAAGTCGGCGGAGGCCTTTGAACGAGCTCTCCAAGTTGGCGATGATGAGCAGGCAGCACTGGGAGCTTTGGCTAGAGTGTACGAGCGAGATGCCAAGTACAATGAACTCGCCGATACCTACAAAAGGCAATCCGATGTCATGATGGATGAGACGGTTCAGGCAAATCTGCTGTTTATGCTTGGAGATGTCCGAGAAAACCGACTTGACTCCATTGGTGACGCGATTGAGTCGTACCGCATGGTGCTAGAGCGCGACCCTTCTCATGCGGGCGGTAGAGGCGCATTGGAGCGACTCTTGTCCAACGAGGATGAGCGCGCATCGATCATCGCTATCTTAGAACCTCTGTACGAGAATGACGGGGATTCCGCTCGCTTGGCAACTCTGCTTCGGACAAAGGTCTCGACAGTGGATGACGGCTTCGAACGGGCCCAAATATACGCTCGCGTAACAGAGATTTACGAACAAGACTTGGGCGACCTGACCTCGGCCCTGGATGCGGTTGGTGGATGGCTCGCTGAGGACGCAATGAGTGACGATGCTTTGGCAAAACTGTTGAGCTTGGGTGGTTCC
>JAESTW010000469.1 GCA_016763395.1 Kofleriaceae bacterium | reverse complement strand
CTCTGGCAAAGCGGACCAATGAAAGCGACTACCTCTATATAATTTCTGGACTAGGCTGCAGTTCTCGAGTCGGCCACAGAGGTGGTAAGCAACTGTTGAGTCTTGCCGATGCATGCGATGCGGGCGCTGGTATCCACGAGATCGTGCACGCGATTGGTTTGATTCACGAGCACGCCCGTCCCAAGCGCGACGACTTCATTCGCGTTGAGTGGAGCAACGTTGTCGGTGGGGAAAATGGATCCTTCGCCAAGGGCAATTTAGCGTTAATTCAGGGCGCGCCGACGTATTCCGACTATGACCCGTACTCTGTAATGCACTACAAATCGAGATTCGGTGGCAACTACCTGGTAGACGCCAACAAGCCTTGGTTCACCAGCAAGATCGCTGGTGTCTCCGAGAGCCAATTTGGCTCGAATACGCTCAGCGCTGGTGATATCGCTGGCGTGGCTGCTATGTACCAAGGCTTTGGCGGAGGCACACCCACTGGCAACGAGAACACCTGTGCGGTGGCGACTTGCGGCCAGTACAGTTTGGCAGAAGGCGAGTGCAAGGCCCTGACCACAGGTACCTTCAAATGCACAGGTGGATGCCTGGAGAATACGTCGAGTTGCGGTACCAGTACCGGTACAGGGACAGGCACCAGTGATGAGTTCACGTGCCAGGATGGCAGCAAAGTGCCAGCAAGCTATCGCTGCGACAACTGGGCTGACTGTCTCGACCAGTCTGATGAAGCGAACTGCGGCGTTGCGCCGGGCACGGGCTTAGGCACCTGTCAGGCTGCGGGCCTCGCTGGAGATTGTATTGACACCAATGCGACCACTTGTGCCGGCCAGTTGCACAGCAATGCCTGCAGTGGGCTGAGCAACATCCGCTGCTGCACGGCGAGTGGAGCCCCTACTCCGCCGGGAAACAACAGCCCCGAATTCACTTGTGCCAATGGCGAGAAGATCCCATTGGACTACAAATGCGACAGCATTCAGGATTGCTCTGACAACTCTGACGAGTCTGACGCCACCTGTCCAATTCCACCCGGAGAAAATGCGCCGTCTACCGACTACGGAAGCTGCGAAGTCGCAGGCCAGCCCGGATGGTGTATCGACACCAATGCAACCACTTGTTTGGGCCAGTTACACAGCGGCGCCTGCAGTGGGCCAAGCAACATTCGCTGCTGCACCTGAGAGCCTCGGGATCCCGGCCCTATGACGCGCAACATGCGGCCTTCGGTTCACGGTTGAGCAATCGCTCCAAGGAAGAGAGGCGTTCCCTTTAAGGGAAGAGAGGCGTTCCCTTCAAAGGATACAAAGCACTCAATCTTTGGGTCAGCTTCAACAAGTCGATGCTGGAGTTCTTAAGGCGCTTTAGAAATTCACCAAGTCCACCTGGTGGATTTTACTGCAATACGAGACTACCGATTTTCGTTTCGCCCGGGGTACTCGACTAAGCCAGTCTTGCGCCGTCCCCTGCTTCCCTTCTCCGCAAAACGACTTCACGGTAATGACAAATCCATCTCCCGCGTTTTTCGTACGCAACACCTTCTTTGCCAGTTGCCGAGCACGGGCGTACTCTCCATCCTTTAGCATTCGTTTGGCTTCCACTAATTTGTCCGAAGCTGGCCGTGTTCCCTTCGCTCTGTTCACCGTCGCCACCCTCATAGCGTCCAGCGACGCATCGATTTTAATAGTTCCGGCATCCGCTATCGAACTTGTTGATCCATCCCGGGCGATCGAAGCGCCCAAAGGAACGCCCGAATCGGTGACGCCTAACACGACCCCATCCTTTCGTTCACTGGGCTCACCACGGACTGCTAGCGAGACCTCTTGCGAGTTGTTCGTAGTAGCGCCGCGGCACCTGGTTCCGAACACCGCTATCAACCCAGCCAATAATAGCAACGCAGCAATCCCCAGTATTATTTTCGATTTCCGCTTGGCACCCTGATTTTCCCCTTCTTGTTTGGACGAACCAACGAGCGTTTTCTTCTCTGCACTTGCTCTACGCCCGATCACGGTGTCCGGAAGTGCGTCCAAAGGCGCCCTCTTAAAATCGGCAGACATCAATGGCAAACCTTCCTTTGGCTCGTCAATCTCTTGTTCGTGCAGCGCCTCAACGAAGTCCAATACACTGGCAAAGCGGTCGGAATGCTCTTTGGACATGCCGCGCTCCACTGCGCGGCTTATTGCGATCGGAATTTCAGGATTTCGTTGTACCAGTGAAGGAGGATCTTGATGACACACTTGAAACACCACTTCTGCTAGCCTGTCGCCCTCGAAGGCCTTTTGTCCGCACATCATTTCGTAAACCACACAGGCCATCGAAAACTGATCGGATTTGGCCGAGATACTTTCCGTATCCCCCGACGCTTGCTCGGGTGCCATGTATTGTGGCGTACCGACCACAAAGTCACCGTGGGTGGCAAATGTGGTGGAGTTCAAAACTTTGGACACGCCAAAATCAAGAACCGTCACGTGGTACGAATGTTTGCCCTTAGTCTCTCGATCACTGAGAAAAACATTGGCCGGTTTCAAATCTCTATGCACGATTCCGTGGTCGTGGGCCGCTTGCAGTGCAGCGCCTATCTGTGACGCGATTGACAGCCCCTGAGAGATCGTGACCCGCCCTTTGGCCAGCCCTCGCTCCAGATCTTCCCCCTCTAGAAACTCCATCACCATATAAGGTGTATTGTCGGGCAACACATTGAAGTCGATAATCCGAAGAATGTTGGCGTGGCCCAAACTAGAAACAATCTCGGCTTCTCGCCGAAATCGATGTAGTGACTCTTCACTGGCGTCACTGCCAATGACCTTGATCGCAAAACGCTTAGGGAGGCGCTTGTGTCGTACTTCGTACACAACGCCCATACCGCCACGTCCGATCTCTTCGCAGACTTCATAGGTATTGCCAATCGTAGTGCCCTCGCGAAGCCGCCGGGAACTGTCACTGGATGGAGTCATGTGTACGAGATAAATGTACCACCACTGTTTCTAAGCCGTGTTCAATTGGAACCAAGACTTGGCATATTTGCTGTACCAGGTAGAATCTTCAGGTGCTCACCCAACCAACAACCATGCAATTGCGAGTACGAGGGCTGCCGGAATTGTGCCTCCTGATTTTGGAGGGCGATCGCTACCACCGCCATGTCCTGCCGGCAACGGGCAAAATCACAATTGGCCGTTCTGAAGACTGCGACATTCAAATCGATGATGCTTCGGTCTCCAGGCAACACGCACTTTTATGTGTTGCGCTATCTGAAATGGTTACCCTTGAGGATCTTGGCAGTGCCAACGGTACTCGAGTCGCTGAGACCACGATTGTGAGCGGTGACCCCACAGTACTTGGGCCATACGAAATCCTGCGTTTTGGAGATGTCAACGCAGTCTTGCTACGACTGGGAAGCAACGCAAAAACTCGAGTCTTTGGAGCCCGGACTGACTTTCAAGCCAGCGTTACTGAGCGCTGTACCCGTTACACAAAAGGGGATTCTGTATTCACGCTTTTCTCACTGAGTAAGATCGAGCCAAATCAAGAAGACGACCTACGTACCTTCTTGGTGGAACTCTTGGGTGACAAGGATTTGGTAACTTCCATCGAAAACCAGACTTGCGAACTTCTCGTAGATGGTCCGCGGTCAATCTCTTGGATCTCGGACAAGCTCGGCGTACAAAAACTCTCCGCTGACATCTCCCATGCGCAATTCCCTGCAGACGGAAACAATTCCAGCGCACTCTTGCGTGGCATCCGTACCGCCGCACCTGTATCCCCAAAACCCACTCGCAATGTCCTCCAAAACCCGGACATGGTCAAGCTTTATGCACTGGCGGAAAAGATCGCTCGCGGAAAGATCAGCGTGCTGATTCAAGGTGAGACAGGTACCGGTAAACAGGTACTGGCCGAGTATATTCACAACGCCTCAACTCGCTCGGATGAACCCTTTATTGAAATCAATTGTGGCGCAATCCCAGCAGAACTCATGGAGAGCGAACTCTTTGGCCACGTCAAGGGGGCTTTTACTGGTGCCAACAAGAACAAAATGGGGCTGTTGGAAGCGGCGGACAAAGGCAGCGTGTTTCTCGATGAGATTGGTGACATGAGCCCAGACTTGCAAACCCAATTGCTCCGAATTCTCGAAGATGGGGAGTTGCGGCCCATCGGAGCAACCAAGTCTCGCAAGGTCGATATTCGCGTAATCGCAGCAACTCACGTCGATCTAGCCACTGCATCACAAACAGGTGCGTTTCGCGAAGACCTGTACTACCGGCTGAGTGGAATCACACTTGAGGTCCCGGCCCTTCGCCACCGCTTTGACGAGGTCGTTCCACTCATGGAGGTGTTTTTGGCAAGATACGCCCACGAAAACGGTAGTCGTCCGGCGCAACTCTCTCCCGAGGCTAAAGAACTGCTCACCGCTTACACTTGGCCGGGCAATATTCGAGAGTTGCGAAATGTAGCGGAACGCGTCACGCTTTTATGCGAAACAGGGAGCATCGGCCTTCAGCACCTTCCTACCACTCGGATGCTCGCGACGGTTTCTGTGGAACATCCCCGGACAACAAGGGGCAACACGACACAGCCAATTACCCAGCAAGAAATTGAGAGCGCTCTGACGACTTGCAATGGCAACCAGACTCGGGCGGCGGCCCTCCTGGGTGTCTCCCGGCGCACACTGACCAAATGGCTTACCCGTTATGATATGCCCAGACCGCGCAAAAAAAGTAGTATTCAGTAACACCTACAAGGTTGGTACAGAAGATGCACAGTTCTACTTCCATGAACAATTTTCTATGGGCACTCCCCTTCCTGCTCATTGCCGGTTGTGGTGGACCATCGCAGAGCACTGACCGGACACCGAATGTCGCTTCGCCCAATCCTGCCGATCAACTTACCTTGCGCGACGACGTCAAGACTGAGGTGTACAAAAATTCATCGGGGCAAATACAGGTTGCGATTATTCCGGTGATCAATAGTGGCGCGAACGCCTTCTTGCTCTCGATCACCGGAGTCGATTCGGTCATTGCCGAACACGCCTTGGTACACACCAAAACCGCTGATTACCGGTGGTTGCGCTATGTGACTATGATCGACGGTGTCCGGCGTGTGAGTTTTCTCAAAGAAATTCGTTCGGACGAGACCTCCGGGACGCTTCAGATCCCAGGGACTAAACTTCATCACCGTGTGTATTTCGATGCATCAAGCTCGAGCTCCTTCGATAGCCAGCGTGTTGTGGAGAGGTACCGAGAAGAGTTTGCGGCGGGAACAACCCAGGCCATTGCCAGTTTTGATCGAGCCGCAAGAGAAAAGCGAGATAACGAAAGAATGCAGGTCGAAGCTGCTCGAATGCAAGAGGATTGCGGCTCCTCTGTCAGCGGAGCTATCCAGTGGGACGCCATAAGCGACGAGCGACTGTTGAAATACGGAGTCATGCACTATTGCGTTACTGGCCTTCAAACGGCAGCGAGAATGTGTAGAAGATTTCCTGATGCGAAACAACAAATCCAAAAGGCCGGCCGCATTGTGTGCCGACTGGAGAACGCCCCCGGAGTCGATCCTGGACTAAAGATCACCGAAGATGGAATCGAGTATAGGCCATTTCGGACAAACCCAAAACACATGGCCCAAATGGCCGCTCAGGAGCTCTTCGATGAAAAGGAAATCTTGTTACGACACAAGGATCAGTTGATTTTATTGGGACCAGAAAACGGCGATGGCGATCGCCCCATCTTCTCTGGACGTGCAGCAACAGGCTTAACTCGCCAATCCAGCCATTTCCTCGGAGCAGACGAATTCCGGCTATGGGCCGCAGATCGACATGCCCTACTCGAACTCGATAGCAATACCAAGCGCTGGGTACTGTACTGTGGTGATACCGCTTTACCCCTGGAATGGGTGAATACCGCTACGCGAAAACAGATACTCAAGACGACTGAAAAACACAAAGAAGTTTGGACTCGCGAACCCTACCTTCTCGCTCGTGACGACAGGGGGGTTTACTATTACGTAGACAAGTTGAAAGACGAATTGGGAGGTCGACATTTCCAGGTTTTCATCGGACGGCGCGGACAACAAAAACTGAGCAAGCTCACTGGCGTTGTCGAAGACAGCCAAGGAACCGTGTTTTCTACCCCCAGCGGCGATTTGCGCTTGATTGTCGATACCGCCGGACGACAAAGGGCAACATGGATTCGAGGCAAACGTGCTCCCAAGCAGCTAACCATGGTTGATTCCCAAAAAAACAGAGTGTTAATCTATGACGAACTCGGTGCCTACCTCGACCAGGACTATGGCCATATCTGCGAGTTTTAAGGGTTAAGGGAATCTTCATTCCAATTGGGAGCCCGTACCCAATTGGGGAATGAATTGGGGTTGCTCCCACTCGAAATCGTCAAAAGCGCGTGTGAATTTCCGGTGGAAAGGTGAGAAAGCGCGGTGGCAAGAAGAGAAATCAAGGTGGCACACGTGATGCATTGCCCAAAAGCATCACTGTCCACCGAAAGAAAACCATGAACCATTCCGCAAAACTCGTCTTTATCGCTTTTACACTCGCCGCAGTTCCTGCACTGGCAAAGCCTTCGTACAGCGTCACCGAGAAGAACTTGATGAAAAAGATGCAAGCTTCCAACGACAAGAAAATGTCTAAAGTTAACAAGCTCTATGGGTTGAACGTCAGAGTTACTTTTGATTGGGATTCTTTTTATCGCTCAAACACCATCAACCGGCGCGCCGGACACGGATGCGAAAGCCAAATTGAAGACATTGAAAAACTATGCAAAGCCAATGAAGATGGAGCTGCTGCGGTTCGCTCCAAGATTAAGGAGCTTCGCTGTACCTATACTTCCAAAGAAACCCGGAACCACAAGCTAGTGGGCAGTACAATCGTCGAATCGTACTGGGTGGGAGAAACCGGAATTCAGTACTACACACAAAACTCTCCCACCTTGGAGAAGTGGTTGGGCGACAATCTCTAACCTCAGCCCGAAGGCTTTGGGTCCTGAGGTCGTGGAACCTATTCCGACATGAAAGGCCATCTATGGCAAGCCTGGTAACACCGTATTCAGGATGTCGAAGCTGATTGCGTCGTTCTCGGTGTCGATAGTAGGTTGCACTGGCGACACCGCGTCGGAAGAATTCCGAGCGAGGGACCGGAACATCACTGGCAAACGCCGACCTCGTCCAGGTCACCAAGTTGAGCGCAGCGCCCCTTAGCGCTGCATCGAGGATCGCTGGCCTCCGTGTTTGTCTCATAGTCACAGTAGGCTCGACAGATAGACTGGCCATTTACGACCACGCAGCCTGCGCCGATGGCACACTCGTTGAGGTAGTGACATACTTGTCCGGGGAACAGCGGGGGAGAGCCTGAGGCTGCGGCGCAAACCGATGAGCCACTAATGTGTAAGTAGCAGGCTTGGCGAACGCCGGATGCCAAGTCTGGACAGTCTTGAGCGAGCGGATCACAGGGAGGTAGACAGATCGAGGCGCGCTCGCCTTCTGTAGTAATGGAGATGCAGGAGTACTCGCCGCCGCAAGGAACATCGGCGTTGCAAAGCGAGTTGCAAACCCCTTGGTAACAGTGCAGTCCAGCTAGGCAGTCATCGCCTTGCACGCCAATTGTACAGGCCTCATCGAGCGCGCGATCACCATTGGGAACACAGCGAAATCGCGGTGGAATGAGCGCACATTTTTGGGCCGACTCGCAGCCGAGTTGCTCTGCTCCAAGACAGGATGTTGGAATGGGATCGAGCGTTGCGTCTGCTTGCGACGGTGACGAGTCGCTGGCGCCGTCTGATGCTAAGTAGCTCTGACCACGCAGACCGTCGCCGCACGACACAAGAATCACAATTGTGCACAGTGACCAGGGAAGTTTTGACAGAAGCGTTGCCATACATCTACAAATCGGCACTTTGCTAACCAACTGAATATAGAGAATGCTTGTTGGCGCTAAAACACAGATCACTATCCAAGGGCCGACAACACTTCTCCCCAATTCTGTACCGGCTCAGCCCAGCTGGGGATTTGTAGAGCTTGACGCTGCTCGCCGAAGAGCAGGAGCCTGCCTACCTTACCTCGCATTGGCGAAAGTACATCGAGCCTGTCGTCGATGAAGTGGTTGATCCCCAATTGCCGGCAGATTGGCGCTTTGTCCGGGCGCTTGCGGCAAAAGCGTAGGTTTTCACGAGAAAGTCCGGTATGGCCATAGAAATCCCAATGTCGAGCCATGCCCGGCTTTTCTTTTCAACCGTTGGGCCGCATTTGGAGACGATCCATACTTGTCCTCGGAAACGGGAAACCAGTTCTTTCACTGCGTCGAATGCTCCTTCTGCAGCCGGCGTTTTCATTGCGGCCGCCAGAGTGGAGCCGAGAAAACTCGTGTCGTGCACTCCATTCAATGTTGCGCCAATAATTACCTTACCAAAATCAATTCCTAATTTGTTCATGCACTCAAGATAGAGTGGAAGAAGAAGTCGCGGAAGTGATGAATTTACAGTTGCTATAGCTACAGGTTATAATCCGAATGTGAATCTCGATTTTCTTGAGTCCTTCCGTGTGTTTGCCGACACTCTCAACTTCACTCATGCAGCCAAGCTTCGGCATCTGAGTCAACCTGCCTTGCACAAGCAAATACGTGCTCTGCAGTCGGAGCTGGGCGCGGAACTCTATCTGCGAGTAGGGCGCAACCTAGAGCTCACCGGCGCCGGACTCCGTTTGGCTCGGCTCGCAATCGAGACCACGGCTCGGATCGAAGAGTGCCGAAGTGACTTACGCAACGAAACTCACAGCCCACGCTTCAGTCTGGCGGCAGGGCGGGGTGCCTACCTCTATCTACTGGGGCGAGGGATTCAACGCTTTGTAAAAGGTAGCGCGCAGTTGGAGTTATTGACCAGGGACTGTCCGGGAACTTTGAGCGCCTTACAACGCGGACAAGCGCAGCTTGGAGTAACCGTGTTGCGGGAGCTTCCCGAGGGATTCAGCGGCGAGGTTATTCGCGAAGTGGTGCCTCATCTTGTTGTTGCTCAGAGTCACGTACTGGCAAATCGATAATCAATCAGGCTCAAGCAACTGAGCGGCTTGCCATTAATTCTCCCGCCCAAGCCGAGTCCGATGCGCGAGTCCCTTTCAACGATTTTTGAACATGAGAAACTCTGTCTATCGGTCTCTCTCGAGGCGGCAGGCTGGGAATTGATGATGCACTTCGCGTCGCT
>JAESTW010000468.1 GCA_016763395.1 Kofleriaceae bacterium | reverse complement strand
CCAGAAATGAGCGGCGATGATGCTCTGGCGGGGATGAGATTTAATAGCCAAGACTGGGCAAGCACCTCAAAGTTGAGCAAGGATCGCTTCGGCATTGCTCCTGCCGGGGGCTCAAGCTATTCTCGCGTCATGCTATCGTGGCAACTTGCAGCTTGTATTTGCAGCCTAAGCGTTGCGCTTGTGTCCCAGGAGGCCAATGCTGCACCAGAGGAGACGGGCGATACGGTTTCCAGCGAGCAGCGCTTCGGCGGGCATCTCCAAATTATTGAGTCACGCCCTACCGCCTCGCAGCCCTCACTCGGACCGGCCAGCGCTCCGGTCACGATCGAGTTTTTTATCAGTCTCAACAATCCCCGTACGGGCCGTGCTCTGCAGACAATACGAGAGTTGGCGGCGCGGCATCCCACGAGATTGCAGGTCATCTTTCGGCTCACCGAAAAACGAGAATTTGGCAGTAATTTGGCGCAATCCTTTGGCATGGAAGCGTGGACACAGGGGCGATTTTTCCCCTTTCTGGACGCGTTTTACGAAGGCCGGGGACGACCACCGGCGAGCAAAGAATTTGCCGATGTAGCAGCAAAGGCAGGCGTCGACTACACCCGGGTCCGAGCGGCAATGGAGGCCAGTCTTCATCGAAACAAGCTCAGCAGGAATCACAATCGATGGCGCAGAATGGCCGTACGGCAGCTACCCGGTTTGGTTATCAACGGCCACCCCATTGCCATGGGTAACCTGAGCGCCCTAGAAAAAAACTACGACGAAGCCTACGCACAATCGATGGCGCTCTTGGCCAAAGGCGTCCCAAAAAATGGCCTACAAAAAGAACTCCGGCGAATAAGTCTAGAGAAGATTCAAAGTCAGTCCAGGAAAATGCGTGGCCATGTTGGCTCACTCGATCTGGCACCGGACGAAGAATTGCCGACCGGACCAGTACCGGTTGCAATGAAGGCACTGCTGGGCGGAACTCATCGCAAAGGGCCTGACGATGCATCGATAAAAGCGGTGTTTCTCTGCCATTTGCGCAGCTCTATGTGCCGCACGATGTTCGGCTACTTGGATGATCTGGGTCGCCTTTATCCCAACGATTTTCAACTTATATACTTACCTCTCTTCTTTCCCGATAGACCCGGACAAGAAAACGCCGCAGAAATGTACGAAGCGGTGCTCTGTGCCGATGAACAGAAGTCATACTGGGAATACATCACCACCGTGTACGAGCAGCGAATTCGCGTCAACTTTGATCGTACCTACGCCTTGGAGATCGCATCAACACTAAACTTGGATGCACAGCGCTTTGAACAATGTCTGACCACAGGCAGACAACAGAGCCGATTGCAGGCCGAGCTACAACTCGCACGGTCTTCAGGAGCTCGTCACACCCCTGCGTTGGCGATTGGCGGACTGCTTTATTCTGGACGACTCTACGCAAACGATCTGCGCAACCTTGTCGAATCCCTCTATCAACCAGGCGTATTGAATTGGCTCAGTAGTCCCTAACTCGGGTGTCAGTTCAATGGCAACCGGAGTATGATTTGTGCTACCCATAGAGGGCAATGGAGCTCACCTTCGCAGCCGCTACCGACGTTGGAAAGCAGCGGGACCACAACGAGGATAACTTCCTCATTGACAAGAAACTTCGCCTCTTTGTCGTCTGTGATGGTATGGGCGGACATGCAGCTGGCGAAGTCGCCTCGTCGATTACAGTGCATCAGATCCGAGATGCGGTACACGCCAACCGTGAGATGATCGCACGATTCCGAGAGGATTCCGACGAAGTCGATGCCGTTGAAATCCTGCAAATCCTGGAACATGCGATCCACGATGCATGCTCAACGGTTTACAATCGTGCCCAAGCAGAACCTGAAAAACGGGGTATGGGCACAACGGCCTCGGTTCTCCTCATCGCTGGCGAAGACAACAACTTGCGGGGATTTATCTCCCATGTCGGCGATTCGCGAATTTACTTAACTCGCCATGAGCAGTGTCACCAGCTCACCGAAGATCATTCGCTCATGAATGAGCTTATCAAGCGGGGCAAAGTCACCGAAGAAGAGTTTGACACTTCTCCCTACAAGAAATTTAAGAACGCTGTCACTCGCGCAGTTGGCGTCTACGCCTCAGTCGAAGTAGACACATTTGATTTTGACATCTTGCCTGGCGATAGTTACTTGCTGTGCTCGGACGGCATGTACGAGTACTTTACAGACGAAGAGCTCCCTGGTCTGCTCGAAGCCGGCGAAGTAAAAGATGTTCCCAAGGCTTTGATCGACATTGGCAATGCCGGTGGTGGTCACGACAACATTACCAATGTTGTCGTCCGGGTTCTGGCCGACGATACCAACCCGATGGATACGCGCAGCCAGGATTTGAGTCTCAAGCTCGAAGTTCTCAAGGGCATGCAGCTATTCCGATACTTGACCTATCGGGAGCTTGTCGGGGTGATGAACATCACCGAAACCCACGAGTATTCAGCGGGCCAATCGATCATCAACCAAGGCGATGAGGGCGATGCCATGTTCGTCGTGCTCAGCGGAAAAATCAGCCTGCACCAGCAAGATGTGGAGGTTGCAATCCTCGGAAAGGGACAACACTTTGGTGAGATGGCGCTAGTAGACCGGACCGTGCGCTCGCTCTCGGCAACTGCCAGTGATCCGAGCCGTCTCTTGGCCATTCGGCGAAAAGAGTTTTTCCGAATTATCAAAAAGCAGCCCGAACTCTCGGTAAAACTCCTATGGAGCTTTACTCAGGTCTTAGCCGAACGTCTGCGCAATACAACCGCAGAGCTGAGCGCTGCTCGAGCGAGTCTGGCGGCCAGCACTACGGATGCGGCCGACACAATCCCAACCATCAAGTAACAATGAGGCTAGTAGCCAGTTTACTCGCTGCATTGTTTCCCCCGCGCTGTGAACGGATATGCGATCTTGTCCCTGGCCGACGTGCGCTGGTTCGCGGCAAAGTCGTTCCCCGTGACTTTATCGACAGCACTCTCACTGGCGAGCGCTGCGTGTACTACCGCTACTCCGTCGATCAATGGAGAAACACTCACGTTGCCGGACTGGGAAGCGAGGGCCACTGGTCTATGGTCCGCTCGGACGAAGCCATCGTCGAATTCTATTTGCAGGACGACAATAACGACCGTTTGATTGTCTCGCCACAGCGAGTTCGAGTCGATCGCAGTAGCCACGTTCACCCCAAGAGTATCGACATGGGGATTTACCGCCAGCGCGCGCAAGAGCTTACTATCAGCGCAGGCGACATTATAGAAGTTCAGGGCATCGTTACCCGTGTTGACGATCTATACGATCACGATCGAGACTTCCGCTCCAATGCGAATCGGACAATGCTGATTGCACCGGACAGCGACACACTGGACATTAAGCTTGTCGGACGCAGCGGAGACGACTCCTAAGACTGCCCCCAACTGCCCGGGAGAAGGGTCTAGCGAATCAGCTTCGAGATCGCTTTAAAATCATCGCCTTGCGCTCGGCCCAGAAGGTCCATGACGACGGTCTCTGTAGAACTGATAAACGCGCCGCACCGTTCGGACAACCCCAGGCCTACCTGATAATTGTGTGTACGCCGAGAAACAAGCGCATCCACGGGCAGATACACCTGATCGCCTGCTTCAATGAGTGCACGTGCCGATTGATAGACGCAAATGTGAGTCTCCATTCCGACTACGATCCACGAGCTGCGCCCAGCCTCCTTATGCCGGCTGGCGATCTCACCAAAACCGTCCGCTGCACATACTGAGAAATCCAATTTTTCAAAGCGGCTGAGATCGTCGATTTGACTGATCGACTCGGACAGTTCGGGAATCGTTTCGCCCAGCCCTTTGGGCTACTGCTCACTAACGACCACGGGTATGCCCATACGCCGGGCTGCCTCAAGCAGAATTTGGCAATTCTTGATGGTCTTTTTCATGATCTTCTCAGGCATCGCCGCAGCCAGTTTCTCCTGGATATCGACGATGAGAAGAACACTCTCTTCTTTTTTGAGCTGCATACTCTACTGTCCCAACTGCTCTAGGGCTTGTCCCAAGAGCTCTTTGCGCTGCGTTTCTTCGACCAAGCGCCGGCGCTGTTCTTCGACAACTGCGTCCGGTGCCCGAGCTAAGAATTTCTCGTTAGAGAGTTTCCTCTCGATGCCCGAGATTTCTTTCGTTGCCCTGGCAATCTCTTTGTTGATTCGAGCACGCTCGGCATCGAGGTCGACGAGTCCGGCGAGAGCGACGATTACTTCGATGTCGCCACCGATGATTGCATTGGCAGACTGGGGAATGGGCTCTCCAGACTCACAAATCGTTACTTCTAGCCGTCCGACAGTTTGTATGATGCCTTGCCACTCCACCAATACCGCTCGGCGTTTTGCCTCAGGTGCCCGGATCTCGATAGCGATTTTCTGCGCTGGCGGCACATTGTAAGTCGAGCGCAAGGTCCTCGCAGCGCCGATAACATCGTGCACAAGTTGCATGTCTCGCTCCGCATCTTCGTCGATGAGCTTTGGATTCACAGTCGGATATACCGTGACCATAAGAGAATCCCCAAAGTGAGCGGGCTTGGGAAGCTTCTCCCAAATCTCTTCAGTCACGAATGGAATCACTGGATGCAAGAGTCTGAGAGCAGTCTCAAGAACCGTGACTAACACTCCCTGGGCAATAAAGCGCCGCTCTTCTTCCCCGCGGAACGAAGGCTTGGACATCTCGATGTACCAGTCACACAAATCGCCCCAAACGAAGTGATACATGGCGTTGGCCGCTTCACTAAATCGGAATTCGCACAGCGCCTCGTCAACTTCGCCGATAACCCGCTGTAGCTTGGACAAAATCCAGCGCTGGGGCAAATCGAGTTTGTAGCCACTTTCTTCCAACGAGTTGCCCTCGGCCAAGACCGGCGCAAACTTGTCCGGATCAAAGCCCTCTAGGTTCATCAGCGAGAAACGCGAGGCATTCCACAGTTTGTTGATGAAGTTTCGGTAGCCCTCAACCCTGTCCATCGAAATACGAATATTTCGTCCGGGCATGGTCATCGCGGCAAGCGAGAAACGCAGAGCGTCGACTCCCATTGCCGGCACGCCCTTGGGCATATTCTTTTTGATGAACTTCAAGGTGCCCTTATGCCCTTTGGCACCTGCCACTAGCTCGTCGTAAGTCGCGCCATTGACGATATTCAAGGGATCGATCACATTGCCCTTGGTCTTGGACATTTTGTTGCCGTCTTCGTCAGTAACAATGGGTGTCAAAAAGACGGTATCAAAGGGCACCTCGTCCATGAAGTGCAGCCCCATCATCATCATTCGAGCGACCCAAAAGAAAATGATGTCCGGCGCAGTTACTAAGGTGGCGTTGGGATAAAAAGACCGCAGCGCATGGGTCTTTTCTGGCCAACCCAAAGTCGAGAAGGGCCAGAGCGCCGAGCTAAACCAGGTGTCCAGCACATCTTCGTCTTGGCGCAGGCTTTTGCTGCCGCACTTGCACTCGCTGGGAGTTTCGCGTGCAACGGTAATTTCGTCACAGGAGTCGCAATACCAAGCGGGAATCTGGTGGCCCCACCAAAGCTGACGAGAAATACACCAGGGTTTGATGTTTTTCATCCAGTGCATGTAGGTCTTGGTCCACAGCTCGGGCACAAACTTTGTCCGGCCCTCTTCTACTGCGGCTATAGCCTTCTTTGCCAAGGGCTCTGTGTTGACCCACCACTGCTCACTCAGCATCGGTTCGATAACGGTCGCGGAACGCTCGCAGCGGCCACGCGGCACGGTGTAGTCTTGGGTTTCTCCCAGTTGTCCGATGGCATCTAGGTCGGCTACGACTGCCTTGCGGGCATCCTTGATAGACAGGCCTAGGTATTTTTCGGGGATGTCTCCACACATCTCACCATCGCGATTGATGATGGTGCGAGTCTCCAAACCGCAGCGCTTGCCACAGTCAAAATCGTTAAAATCGTGGGCCGGAGTGACCTTGACGGCCCCCGAGCCAAATTCCATGTCGACAAAGGTATCGGCAACCACTGGAATCTCACGATCGCAGAGAGGCAGAATCAGTGTCTTGCCAATGATGTCGCTATAGCGCTCATCATCTGGGTGTACTGCCACGCCAGTATCGCCGAGCATGGTCTCTGGCCGTGTAGTAGCAACCGTCAAGAAGCGTCCGGGCTCACCGGCAACTTCGTATTTGAGCTCCCACAGGTGCCCCTTCTCGTCGGCGTTCTTGACTTCGAGGTCCGAGACCGCGGTTTGGCAATCGCAACACCAATTCACCAGGCGGTTGGCGCGGTAGATAAGCCCGTCTTCGTAGAGACGTACGAAATTCTCTCGGACAGACTTCGAGGCACCCTCGTCCATGGTAAAACGCTCGCGTTCCCAGTCGAGAGAAAAGCCCATCAAGGTCATCTGCTCTTTGACGCGTCCGGCGTGCTTGCCCT
>JAESTW010000467.1 GCA_016763395.1 Kofleriaceae bacterium | reverse complement strand
TGCTTCTCCGCTTCTTCTCACCTCCACTGCAGAGTACACTCACCCGCTACTGCTGCTTTGGCCCCCTTGCCGGCAATCTTCGTGCGGATTTGAATCTTCGCCATCTCACCAGGACGATAACTTTTCTGTCCGGATGTTAACTCCAGTCCGAGCTCATCTTCGTCGCGGACAAAAACCAGTGCACGAGCTCCTCCGGCGCTAAATTCGTACCAGCCCTTGGCATCCTCTGGCAGCTTGTAGCTCCAATCCTTCTTCTTTTTTTCGAGCTCTATATCGTCCGAAGCACCTTCGTGAGACCACTGAATTGTCTTGGGCAGGTCTCCTTGGTAGTCCGGTCCTCGGAAGAAGGCGAGTTCGACGACACTTCCGGCCTGGGCGAGCACCGGAGTGGCACGCAGACGCAAATTGGGCACCTGTCCGGGAAGCATACGAAAGGTTGTGGAACCGAGCTCTTCATCACCCATCGTCGCGCTAACTCGCATCTCGTAGCCCTGCATGATAGTCGCTTGAGGAGCTAGGCTCTCTCCGCGGGTACGAGGTTGGGACATACTGTACCGAACCAGGCCAATTGAGTTTGCCGAGGCCGGCTCGGGCAGGGCAAGAGTTTTTAGGCTTGTAAGAATACATCGGTCAAGCCCGGCCGGCATGCTTCTTTCGTTGCCGGTATCGCGCATCCAGCTCAGCTCAACCTTCTTGCTGTCCGCATTTGTCCGCCAAAATAGCGCCCAAGGAACAGAGCCGCTAAAGGATGTCGACAGACAGGGCCTGGCGTTGTCCGCGGCTTGGGTAAGAAGGACTTGCAGGCTGTCAGGGGTAGACATTGCGGTAGTGAGCGAGGCATTTAGAACCGGTAACTCGGCGGCTTGTATGGCGAAACTCGCTGAGTAGAGGCGATCCTTACCCTGGGGCATCCGCTTTTTTCGGACAGCACTCGCAATACAATCATTTAGGGGCGAAGCGTAGGTAGTAACTGAGGAGATGGTCCCTGTTGGAGCAACCCGAAAGGAGACGTTGGCAGTCTGTGAGCCACTGCGAACCCATCGGGAGCAGCTTTTCAGTGAGCCCAGCCAAGACTCTGCTGCCACGACATCGGAGAGTCCCGCTTGTCCGCCTGAGACGATGTCCTGGAGTCCATTGAGAGTGCTAGCACCCGGCGCCGGCCGAAGAGACTTGCGAACCGGCATCGGTGGAATGACCATATTCACCGGACGGCCTGGATCAAACTGAATGCGGGTAACTCCCTCGGCATCGAGCTCTGCTGAGATCCCTTCGTCGCCAGAAGCCCAGGCTCGCTTGATGTTGATCTTCGCGCCCGAGAGCGGAGCGCCTGTAGGAGATGTGACCCTTAGATAAACTCGGTTGTTGGTGTTCTCGACCAGCTGATCGTTAAACTCGGTAACAGCCGATACCATGATAGCATCTTCGCTAAGCAGCACCGATGCGCTGGCCTGCACTCTGTCGCCCGCAGGATCGATAGCTGAGATATACGCGTTTAACGTAACTTGTCCGCGAAGGTCTTTGGGAACCATGGGCAGTGTTAGGCTAAACTGTCCGTTGTCCGCGGAGACTGCACTCTTGGGCAGCCCTTCGCCAGCGATCCAATCGTTTGGAGGAGGCCAATTGCCGCTGGCAGACCAGGTGATTTCAAGTTTGGCATCGGCGACCGGCGCGCCTGAAGCGTAAAGTACCGCGCCAGAGAGAACCGGCGACTCACCTGCTTGGTAATAACTTTTCTCACTCGTGGTATCTACGCGAAAGCGCGGCAATACGAAGGGCTTAACGGTGAAACTAGAACTCGATTCAGCATCGCCGGATCGCCATAGAACCGTCCAGCTACCTTCCTCGGCGTCATCGGCCAAGGGAAAATCGCCGGATACAATCCCCCACTCTTTGGCGGGTGCCTTTTCCTCCAAGAGAACTTCACCGGAAGGAGAGCGCACAATCCAAACACCACTGCGGTGGTCCATGGGGCTCAAATCGGTCGCTTTGAGTACGAGCGCGCGAAATTGTACCTGGTTGCCGGGCTCGTAGAGCGGCCGGTCTGTGAGCACATGAATCTTGGCTGGCGAGTAGAGGGGCAGCTTCATGTCCAAGGTCTCCACTCCGATCTTGGAGGTGACTTTGGTACGCAAGATGTAGTCCCCATCGTGAACTTTGGGCAAGATCAGTGTCGCAACCTTGCTGTTTTCTAGCTTCTTCCACTTGTCCTTGGGCGTTAGCTTGGTTTCTTTGTTGGATTCGTCAACTAAGAATAACTCGGTGCTGAAGTCCAAGACATTCACGTTGAGTGCTTCATCGGCCTTGCCTGTCGTGTAGCGGGCACGAAGCGTAACTTCCACTTCTCCATCGCCACCCCGCTTGAGCATGCGACCGTCTACCGCAAGAACTTGCCGTAGGTTTCCGTCCGGGCACACCGGAAGTTCTAGCCCGTATTTATCGAAGGCTGAATCACAGTATCCAGAAGGTCTGAGAAAGTAGGCGAGTGCCGCAAAAATTGCGATGACTGGTATTAATATGGCTAGTCGTTGTTTCATCTGTTCTCCAAGAACGTAATGAGGCCTGAACATTCAGCGTAACTGACATTTTCGACGCTATCGTCTACACGGGGGCGCCTTTGTGGACAATAAAGAGGGGAATTCACCTAAGGGTCAACGTGCGTGGATTCACTGCGGTTTAATCCAAGTCAAATTTTGACAAAGAGTTACAAGTCGCAACATTTGCTGAAATCGGAGTGCTGGGCCACGGTCTTGAATGTAGGAGTTTGTGGGCCACTACATCTATAAGTATTGGCCTGGGTGTACTGCTCGTGCTGTGTTGGGAATTGCGCCTATGTGGCTCCCGGCTGCGCATCCATTGGACTTGATATACAACTCCTCTGTGCGGCACTGAATACGCGGAGTGAAACTGCCCCCGAATCCCCTTCCTTCTGCGCCTCATCGGCAAATGGGAATCGTTTGCCACCAGTGATGACATTGCGGTAGCACTCAAAAATGGCGCAACGATCGTCGATGTCCGGGAGCCTCACGAGTTTGAAGTAGGTCATCTCGAGAACGCGATCAATATCCCTCTTTACCATATCTCCCGCGTTGAATCAGCGATTGCAGATGCCCGCTCCACCTCCTCCACCTCCAGAACCTCCCATAACATCGTCTGCAGTGCAGGCTAGCACTGCAATACCAGCCAGCAGAGTTATTACTAAGGATGTGGGAGTTGAACGAGTTAGATTCATGGTCGATCTCCTGCGTTTCCGTCGACAGCCGTGTACTGCCTCGCTATCAGTTAGACACACGGCTTTCCACTTTGCCTCACATAAAGGTACTATGGGTTTTCCCTAAAGGTTTAGCCCGTGTATCCGAGTGCAGATTGTATCGGTGGAGTATTTCCCAAATGATCAATAATGAATAAGCCAATCACAGGACTGCGAGCCGTATTTTCACAATTGCCACTCAAGGTTGCAGGTGTGTTGGTATTTATCTGTCTACTTCCCACGCTACTTCAGTTGTTGGGCGCTGATTTCAGTTCCGCGCCCCCAGTAAGTCCTGCCGACTTCGACGAGCTCGATGGGAAGGCGTTTAGAGAGTTGGCTTTTAGCGGGATGTCCGGCAGTTTCACTCACACAATATTGGAGTGGACCGCAACCATTATCGCTCTCTTCACTATCGTACTCGCATTTGCCCACTTTATTGTCCGGCGAGACATTGTAACACCAGTAGTAGCATTTGCGTTGCTCGCGGCGGGGACCATGGACGCATTTCATACCCTTGCTGCGGACAGATTAATCTCCGCTTCCGCCAACAATCAGGATCTCATTCCTTTTACTTGGGCAATCTGTCGGACATTTAACGCAATAATCCCACTTACCGCGTTGTTGATGCTCTTTTTCATGCGACGTTGGTCTGTAGAGGCGGCGCCGAGACGCAGTGTTTGGGTGGTCGCCGGCTTCGCATTGTTGTTAGCGATCCTGTCCGCCTTGATCATCGACTATGCGGCCACGAGCGCAGCTTTACCGCAAACGATGTTTCCCGACGCAACCATCACTAGGCCATGGGATGTGTACCCACTGGTTATTTACGCGTTCTCCGGTTTCTTATTGTATCCACTCTTTCTACGCAAAGTAACCAACTACTTTGCACTGGCGTTGTGGCTCAGTGTGATCCCTGATGTCGCGACTCAGTTGCACATGGCGCTGGGATCGACCGCGCTCTTTGACCACCATTTTAACGTCGCCCACTTCATGAAAATTATCGCGTACGCGGTTCCATGTCTCGGACTAATCGCTGACTACGTTCGTACCTATCGCCAGGTTGAGGTCGAGGTTGAGGAGCGCAAACTTGCCCAGAATATGGTGGAGCAACACGTTGCAATCGTACAGGAGAAATCGGCAGAGCTAGCGGCAAGCGAAGCTCGAGTCCAGGCTATCATCGATACTGCTTTTGACATGATTATTGTCATCGATAAAAAAGGCATCGTTGAGTCTGTAAATCCCTCGGTGAAACGCGAGTTTGGCTACGAGCCGAGTGAGGTTATCGGACAAAACATTAAGATGCTAATGCCCAATCCCTACCAGGAAGAGCACGATGGCTATTTGGCGGCATATCACGATACCGGGGTCGCCAAAGCAATAGGAAAATCACGAGACGTAAGCGCTCGTCGAAAAGACGGTACGGTATTTCCCGTGAGTTTATCGGTGGGGGAGATGCAGCTTGATTCGGAATGTATGTTTGTTGGCATTCTACAAAATGTGAGCAAGCAAAAAGCGGCTGAGCGGGAAAAAACAGAGATGCTCGTCGACTTGCAGCGCTCGAATGCAGACTTGGAAAAGTTCGCATATGTCGCGTCCCACGATTTGCAAGAACCACTGCGGATGATTGCCAGTTACACTTGGCTTCTAAAGGAGGATTACGGCGGAAAGTTAGGGGAAGAAGCAGACGAGTATATCGACTTTGCTGTTGATGGCGCCAAACGCATGCAAGCTCTAATTCAAGAGCTACTCACGTATTCAAAAATCGGACAATCCTCTATTGAATTGCGCGAAACCGATTCACAAGAAATTGCCGAGCAAGTTCAGCTGGACTTGAAAATCATGATTGCTGAAGCTGGGGCAGAGGTTGTGGCGAAGGGATTGCCGCGGATAACGGCCGACCCCATCCAGTTACGACAGCTATTGCAAAACTTGGTTAGTAACGGAATCAAATTTTCAAAATCCGAAACTCCACGAGTAACCGTCAGCGCAAAGAGAGATGGCAACCGGTGGATGTTTTCTATCTCGGACAACGGCATCGGATTTGATATGCAGTACAAAGATCGCATCTTCGAGATTTTCCAACGCCTACACACTCGCACCGAATACGCCGGTTCAGGGATGGGGCTGGCGATTTGCGATCGAATTGTTCATCGACATGGTGGGCAAATCGAGGTACAATCCGAACTAGGCAAGGGAACTACCTTTTCGTTCTCGATGGCAGTAGATGACAACACCGATTAATATACTTCTTATCGAAGACAACCTAGGCGACGCTAAGCTCACTGCAAAAGCATTGTCTAGAGCGAAGATTGAAAACACCTTGTATGTTGTCGATGATGGCATGAAGGCAATGGATTTCTTCTATCAACGTGGTGAATACAAGGACGCACCACGGCCTGATTTAGTCCTCTTGGACCTAAATCTGCCCAAGAAGGATGGGCGAGAAATTCTGCAAGAGATCAAAGCAGATCCTTCGTTGCTAAAAATCCCGGTGTTGATTCTGAGTACCTCGCAATCGATGGAAGATGTCGATACCTCATACCGCTTACACGCAAACTCGTACATTAAAAAGCCTGTTGATTTTCCAGGCTTTATGGAAGTTATCCGCAGTATTGATAGCTATTGGATGGGCGTCGTTAGACTGCCGGCGATGGGCTAATCACTGATTCTGAGATCACTGTTTCTGAGGTGATCACTGTTTCTGAGGTGATCTACGTAGGAACTACATCAATGCGCGCCATACCTGGTGAATTCGCCTAAAGTTTTGCTCAGGTAGCCGATCCACTACTACGTGGGGAATGTAGCAACACGCGGACGGAGGCCTACGGCCAGACCAGAAAAGACGAGTCTGGATGACTCCCTGTTTAAAGGGACAAGGGTCCTCTATGTTGACGACGATCCGGATGCCCGCAAGGTATTTGTTCGCGAACTCCGCCACTCGTCACTATCGATAGAGTTGGCGTCGAGTGGGGCTGAGGCGATGGAACTGATTCGGAAAAACACCTATTCGGTAATTGCAACAGATCTGGAAATGCCGGAGATGAACGGCATCGAGTTAATCGAAAAAGCGCGCATTGCTGCGCCACTGGCCTCGTTTGTACTTGTGACCGGCGCGGTCTGGCTAGACCTGCCCACAGCATCCGAGAGTGCCCGGGGGATTACCTGCATCGTGCCCAAGCCTTGGGATCAAGGCGAATTGGAAAAAGCGATTTTGCAGGCGCTCCATTTGCACGCGACGCACTCAGTTGCCAATATAGTGTCCGAGGAGGTCGAAGATACGGACGTAACTCGGGTGTTGCTAATCGAGGACTCGCCTGGTGATGCAAAGTTGATCTCAAGAATGCTGAGGGGCGACAGCGGTCGTTACGTTGTAACTCATGTTGAACGCTTGTCCGACGCCATTACTACGCTAGAGAATTTTTCTTTTGACGCAATAATTACTGATATGTCCCTGCCTGATGCTCGAGGAATGGACGTTGCGAGGCGACTCCAAGCCTTTGTACCGGAAATCCCGGTTATTGTCATGAGCGGACAAAGTGACCAGAGCCTGGCTGCGCAGGCGGTGCAAAATGGCGCTCAGGATTACTTGGTCAAGGGGGAAGTCGACTCTCGGACACTCGTTAGAGCAATTTGCTATTCGATAGAGCGCAAGGCGAGTGAGCAGCGCTTGGCCTATATGGCGCACTACGACCAGCTTACTGGGCTAGCAAACCGGACAGAGTTTCGTCAGCAGGTGCTGCAGAACCTGGGCCGAGCAAGTCGAAATTCTGGCGCCAAACCCACAATTCTATTGCTCGACTTGGACCGGTTCAAGATCGTCAATGATACGCTGGGCCACGACGTTGGCGACTTACTCTTGCGCGAAATCGCAGAGCGATTGGTAGCGGCTGCGGGTGAGTTCGCTACAGTGGCTCGACTGGGCGGCGACGAGTTTGCAGTATTGATCCCGGACATCCAGGATGAAGACCAAC
>JAESTW010000466.1 GCA_016763395.1 Kofleriaceae bacterium | reverse complement strand
GAGCGTGGCCCTCATTGCGGTGGACCCTACAGCATGTAGACGGCCAATGGGGCGCTGTCTTTGCTTCATCGGCGTTGTCCGACGATCAGTGTCGACGTTGAAGACCGGCATGGGCCTTTTTCGGGTAGAATCAACGTTCGCAATGACAGACCGTGAACCCAATAAGCCCCCCTCCGACAACAAGCCAGCGCGATTTTGGGCGCGGGGGGCGGAGGCGACGAAGCAGAAGGTATTCGACTATCGGGCCCTGCGCTTCTTGTTGGGCCTCGCCGCTTTGTCCGTGACCTGGGTTGTTACCTTTACCGCAAATGAGACCTTGGTATCGATTAGCTCCTCCTATCACACCGATGCTAGGGATTGTTTTGTCGGCCTGCTCTTCTTCGTGGGGGCATTTCTGTGGGCGTACAACGGCCACTATCGCTGGGAAGGTCGGCTGAGTAAGCTTGCCGGCGTTGCTGCCATCGTTGTTGCGTTGGTGCCGGGGGCATGCCCGGGCTGTGAAAAAGGAATCGAAGCCAGCGTCCACTTGGCTGCTTCGGCGACTCTCTTTTTAGTTCTGGCCTACTTTTGCCTCGTCCCATTTAGGAAAAACACCAAGGGCAAAGGTGGAAAGAAAAGGCTGCGCTCTGGGATCTACCTTGCCTGCGGAGTGGCGATACTAGGGGCCTTGGGCATCGCCTCAATCCTTACTTGGACGTTGTGCAGTGCGACTGTCGATGAGTACAGAATTGTGTACTGGGGGGAAGCTATCGCGCTGCACGCATTTGGAATTGCGTGGATGACTGCGGGAAAAGTATTTCCCTTCCTTGTCGACAAAGAAGAAGCAGTATCGCTTTTGGGGGGCAACTGAAAGACTCGGAATCGGGCCATACGGTTTGCTGTTCAGGCGGGGCTTGAATCAGCCTTGCTTGTGTCCACCCGAGGCTGCGTCGAGACGCTTTTGTTCCTCAGCCTTGGCCACGAGTTTGATCTGGCGATTGAGTTCGTAGTCGCCGTCGTGAACGATGGCTTCCAGCAGTTCGAGCCGTTCTAGTAACTGGGTCCGTTCTTCGTTGCTCGCCTCCAGTTGCTTGTTGGCTTCACTGGCATTGAGCTCAAGTTTACGCTCTTTGTAGTCCATCGCGCGTTTGAACATATACGCTGGCACGCCAAAGACCGCCAGAATTGCAACGATTGGAATTAGCGCATACATGTGGTGATTCTAGCGAGTTTGTCCGGGAAAGGACAGAGGGAAGTCCTGGACAACGCGATGGTCTACGTTTCGTTGAGTACTCCATCCTGGGGAGTACTCTTCACCGGAAGCTCGAAACAAGCAATGGCGACACCGCGGAACATTTACCGAAAATTATTTGGCGAGGCAGAGTAGACTATGTGAGCCTTGTGTTCTAACGAAATAGTTTGGCGGTTTCGTCACCTTGCTCAAACCCTTTCGTCACGATTGCCATGCACTCATCACTGCTCATATTGTAGTTTGCCACAGCGTATTCAACGAGCTGCTCGACTCCTTGCGAATCATCTGGCCGGCGAATTAGGCTCACGAGGTAAACGGCGGGCTCGGCCACACTGGCGTCAGCACTTGTTTCGTGATGTGTCGTTATTGCAGAGACAAGCGACTCCGGCAGGTTCCATTCTTCGCATATCCAACCTGCGACTTCAGCGTGGGTCCACTGGTATCGATTGCGTTCCTCGACAGCGATGTCACCATCCCCACACTGCCATTCGAGATAAAGAGTTGCGTATTCATTTTTCTTGGACTCCATCAGGAGTGGCACAGCCATGTCTTGTAGGAGGCCGGCGGTATAGCTCGTCGATTGTGTCGTGGGATGTAATTTCGCAGCGAAGCCACTGGCAACGGAAGCTCTCCGACCGGCGGTACGCCAAAATTCGCCCATGTCGTGGTATTGGGATTTAGATGGCAACGCGCGTCCGACTGCCACAGAAACCAAAAGCGACTCAACCTGGCTGCGCCCCAGGAGGGCGGCGGCTTGGGGCACACTATTGACCGGATGCCTCATGGCATTCGCCGCTGAGTTCACCATCGTGAGCATGGACGAAGAAATTCCAGGATCGCTCATGATAACTTGGGCGACGCTATGAAGCGATACTCGATCATCCCGCAGAAGCTTCATTGCCTTCATTGCTATGGCCGGAAACTTGGGAACTTGGTAGTCGCCCAGTGCGCGCTGAAGAGCTTTGTTGGAGGCAAACCCAGACTTCTTAGACCCGCTATTGGACTTTTTCTTACTAAAAAATGCCATTGCGTTTCTCTAGTCCGCCCTTCGAGCCATTTTGTTGGCGAAAATACTGATGAGACCACCGAGCAACATGTAGCCGGTTGTGACTTCCAACATCACGAGAGCCTGTTGCACTACAGTGACCGGTACGACATCCCCAAACCCAAGTGTGGTGAGTGTGACTAAGCTAAAGTAGTAGGGCGAGAGTATGGTTTCATGCTCGCCAAAGGGCACGCCTAGAAGTTGGTGGCCAACACCAAAGAGCACCGCCAAGACAGCCGTAAAAAGGCTCCAGCGAAACAGACTTCGGCCGCAGTCAGAGGTTATCCACCATGCCCAGTAGAGCAGCTCATTGTTGCGACTTTGGTTGCGAAATTCGTGGAGATAGTTCTGATCGGCAACAAAGCGACGCATCGCGTAAGCTCCACAGAAGTCGACATTCATGACGTCTGTTCCCAGCCACGATGCACTTTGATAGCCCGTCATTTTCTTGACGCTTGCGCCTCGCAGATCTGCTTCTTCGAAGTGTGCCTCTTGTACGGAAGATCCAGATAGATCGGCGTCTTGAAGATTGGCCTTTGTAAGGTTTGCTCCCGAAAAATCGCTTCCCGTGAAACGGGTGCCTCGCAGATTGGCGGCCCGCATGTCCGTCGCTAGAAGCCGAGCACCTGCGAAAGTGCTACCGGACAAGTCCGCAGAAAATAGGTTTGCCCCACTCAGATCTGCATGTGCAAAGCCTACATTCTCGCCTTTGCAGTCACTCAAGTCCGCGTCATTGAGTTTCGCCATCATGAACTCTGCGCCTGACAAACACGCTCGATGGAGAATCGCACCTGTTAGATCTGCGCTCTCAAAGTTTGCTCCCGTGAGATCGGAAAAACTGAAGTCCACACCCGCGAGGTTTTTTCCTGAGAAGTCCCTGCCTGCGAGCTTTGCCGACCGATAGTCTGTCTCTAGCCCCTCGTCCTCCGAGTTGACTGAAACCGAAGCTTCTTGCACTACGTTGGCATCACTCTGCGCTACTTTTCCCATCTCGTACCAGTGAGTCGACCAGGAGGCTAGAATTCTGAAGTGCAGTATCGGTTCTATGCGATCGCCGATACAACACCTTGTTTAGTAGAGTACAAACATAGTGTTGCCGGAGTCGGACAAGTACGTTCGTGGGAAACAGCACGGCCACTTCGTTTCTTATGACTCGGACGGGAATCGGGCTAAACAGCGGGTCTATGATTCCGGTAGGCTTGTGTGGACTGGAAAACCAGACGCGGTAGTGCCCGATCATTCGAGGTGGAAGTACTCCACGAGTGAAAGCGAGTGATTTTCCTCATTTCCCTATGATGAATTCGGGTAAGGTATTGTAATTGCCTTATAAGTCGTTTCGGTTATTTCGAATGTTGCGTTTAATTCGCTTGTGACTATAATAGAGGCATGAGCAGATTCCCCAGCGTACAAGCGGCAGAGACCGCAGCGGAAGCCAACAGGGGCTTGGCTCGTGTTTTAACTAATGGCGCTCAGCAGGTTGAAATTCGTGCGAGCGCAGATGACCAGGCGACAGTTCAGGTCCCTCGTGAAGCCTTTGAATTGTTCCGGCGCATCCTTCAAGAGATGGCAAATGGAAACGCTGTCACAGTCGTTCCGCTACACGCAGAGCTTACTACGCAACAGGCAGCTGACCTGCTGAATGTATCGAGACCCTATCTTATCCGGCTTCTTGATGCGGAAGACATTCCGTACAGGATGGTAGGTACACGTCGTCGCGTACTCGCTAGGCATATTTTGGAATATAAGAAAAATGATGAGAGTCGGCGATTGCAGGTTCTTAGTGATTTGGCAGAGGAGACGAAGAAACTTGGATTTGACTACTAAAGAGAGCTGAGCCGAAATAGTGTAGTGTATGACGCCTGCGTTTTGTTTCCGAACTATCTACGAGATTTACTTATTCGCCTAGCGATCAACGGAAAATTTCGAGCGAGGTGGACTGAACAGATTTTGGACGAGTGTTTTCGTAGCATTCTGGCCAAGCGTCCAGATCTAAGAGAGGCACAGCTCGAACGAACTAGGGATTTCATGAATAGGGCAATTCCTGATGTTCTTGTTGAGAACTATGAAAGTCTGATTGATGGTCTCACGCTTCCCGATCCCAATGACCGGCACGTGTTGGCTGCTGCAATCCGTGCTGGTGCACAAGTTATTGTCACATGGAATCTAAGAGATTTTCCAGAAGAGGCGCTCATGCCTTATGGCATCGAAGCCCAAAGCCCAGACGAGTTTGTGTTGCAGCTTCTCGACCTAAATCCTGCAGTAGTGAGGGAGGCCGTTGAAGAACAGGCAAAGGTTCTCAGGAAGCCACCGATGACGTTTCTGGAGCTAACGGAGGTGCTTGGGAACAATGGACTTACGCGTTCCGCTGATTACCTAAGCAGTATTGGAGAAGGAGAATGACCCAAAGCAAAGCGACAATAGAACTGATGAGGCAGGCGCTTCAGGAGGCAGTTTCGACTAAGGAGAAGCTTAACAGCCTCGACGATTCAGTTAGTGCGACTATCAAATCGATTGAGAAGGCTCTGATGAACTTAAAACTGGGATTTAGGATTAGTGCCAAGCAAGCGATCAACGAGAGTGATGCGGTGGAGTACTTGGAGTTCCAGAAATGGGGGAACGAGTGGCGCCTAACCTACGCAACGAGCCATGAGGTTTTCGATGACTATTCGGTGAAGGCACTTTCGGACTGCAACAGAGACACTCGCGCGCGCACGTTAACAGAACTGTTGCCGCAGTTAGTCCTAAATGTGAGCAAGTCACTTCAAGACCGTATTGCAGAACGAGAACAAGCAATCACGACGGGGCAAGAGATTCGGGAGCTTATTTCCAACTTGGATGATATCCCGTTTTAATCGAGGCGAGCGTGGAAATGTGTGAGGCTGTTCTTGGTTGAACTGTGCCAGCCTCGCGAATCCCAGCCATGTTGCTGGTTGCAGCCCGATCTTTTG
>JAESTW010000465.1 GCA_016763395.1 Kofleriaceae bacterium | reverse complement strand
TCTGGTGTGGAACACCAGAAATAAGCGGCATCGCCGCGTAAAGTAAACGCTTGCGCAGCGAGCGTTAGGAGGCTTGGTGTTGAACTTGTTTAACACCAGCGTCCTAGTGTAGGTTGCGCGGGCAATGCGCTTTTCCAAGGCTTTCATTCCCACTCTCAAAGAAGTTCCAGCCGATGCCCAAGTGGCCAGCCATGTTTTCATGGTGCGAGGCGGTTACATTCGCAAAGTCGCAGCCGGGATTTACAACTTCCTGCCGCTGGGTTGGAGGGTGATCAAGCGCATTGAAGACATCGTGCGCGAGGAGATGGATCGGGCCGATGCCCAAGAGATTCTAATGCCAGCCTCGATCCCGGCCGAGCTTTGGCAGGAAACCGGACGCTGGAAAAAGTACGGCCCAGAACTTCTTCGCTTCAAAGATCGCAAAGGTGCTGATTTTTGTTTCGGTCCGACCCACGAGGAAGTGGTGGTTGATTTGGTACGCCGGGAGACCAAGTCGTATCGCGAATTGCCACTGAACTTGTATCAAATTCAAGGCAAGTTTCGCGACGAGATGCGTCCGCGGGCGGGGCTTATGCGTGGCCGTGAGTTTATCATGAAGGACGCTTACTCGTTTGACGTAGATGTCGAAGCCGCTGCCATTTCATATAAGAAAATGTATGAGGCGTACAAACGTATCTTCAAACGCTGTGGACTGGACTTTCGTCCGGTAGAGGCGGACTCCGGCGCCATCGGTGGTTCTCAGAGCCACGAATTTCAAGTCTTGGCCGAATCCGGTGAGGATAGTATCGTTGCGTGTGACACTTGTGAATACGCAGCCAATGTCGAGGAAGCGGAACATCGAGCTCCCAAGCAGCCAGGCATTATGGGCGAGGGAGAACTGGAGACAGTCGATACTCCGGGCACCAAGACCATTGCCGAGGTTTCCGAGTTTCTGAAAGTGGCGCCAACCCAACTCATTAAGAGCTTGGTTTATGTTGCGGACGACAAGCCAGTTATGGTTTTGCTTCGCGGTGACCGTTCTCTCAACGAAGTCGCACTTAAGAAGATTACCGGCGCCACTGAGTTGTTCTTGGCACGTGACGGCCAAGTCAAGAAGGCCATCGGAGTGAAGCCGGGCTTCGCTGGTCCAGTAGGGGTTAGCATTCCAGTCTATGCTGACGTAGAGCTAAAGGGAGCCACTGGGGCAATTGTTGGAGCCAACGAAAAAGACAAACACCTGCGCAACGTCGATTTGGCGCGGGACGTCAAGGTCACAGAGTTTCTCTGTCTGCGAGCGGCAGAAGAGGGCGATGGCTGTGCTCGTTGCGAGGGCCACTACAAAAGCTATCGGGGAATCGAAGTCGGACACGTCTTCTCTCTTGGTACGGTCTACTCCGAGCCCATGGGTTGCACCTTCTTGGATGAAGGCGGAAAATCTAAAACCATGGTTATGGGCTGCTACGGTATCGGAATTACCAGAATTGCCGCGTCGGCGATTGAGCAAAATCACGACGAATCGGGAATCATTTGGCCGATGTCGATTGCGCCCTACGAGGTCACGGTTCTGCCACTGCAAGTCAAGGACGACGATGTTGTCGCTGCTGCAGAGAAGCTCTACAGCGAACTGCAGGACTTGGGCGTTGAGGTTCTTCTCGATGACCGCAAAGAACGTCCGGGCGCGAAATTCAAAGATGCCGACCTCATCGGAATTCCCCTGCGCATCGCAGTGGGTAAACGCACATTGGGCGAGGGCAAGCTAGAGCTAAAGTGGCGACGCGACGCTGAGGCGAGCAACATCGATCTGGATGGCGCTGCCGAGGCAATTGCCGCCCTCATTAGCAGCGAGAAACAAGCACTGAGAGCAAGATAGCCGTGAACGCTGCCGACCGACTAATCGTCGCACTTGACGTGCCGACTTCGTCCGATGCCAGCGCGCTTTGCGCAAGGCTGGATCAGCAGGTCCGATGGTACAAAATCGGCTTGGAGCTGTTTTGCTCGTCTGGGCCAGACATTGTTCGCGACTTTACTTCGGCTGGTCGGAAGATCTTTGTCGATCTGAAATTGCACGACATTCCCGCAACCGTGGGCCGGACGGTCAAGCAACTCTCTCAGCTTGGGGCAGGGCTTTTGACCGTGCACGCGTCCGGTGGCCGGGCGATGATGGAAGCAGCATCTGCCGCTGCCGGGCCCGGAATGAAGATTCTGGCGGTCACCGCACTAACCTCTCTGGACCAAGACGATCTAGATGCAGTAGGAGTGCAGATGGAGTTGTCCGATCTAGTCATCAAACGCGCCTTGCTCGCGGCTGAGTCCGGCTGTGGTGGTGTAGTGGCGTCGCCGCACGAAGCGGCAAGACTGCGAGAAGTACTACCAAAGGGTTTTCTGATTGTGACACCGGGGATTCGACCCGCAGGTAGCGCACTCGGAGACCAAAAACGGGTGATGAGCCCGGCTGAAGCATTGGCTGCAGGAGCGGACATGATCGTTGTCGGCAGGCCCATTCGCGACGCGGCAAATCCTGTCAGCGCTGCACAATCGATACTAGAGGAGCTTAGCTAAATTATGAGTGGAAGACGAATTGTATACGGAATTGGCCCTGTCCGGGAACTCATGCGCAAAGGCGCCAGAGACATCGATTGCCTCTTTGTCTCAGAAAAACGCTTGGCCAAGAAAGGCGATCCGGTAAATGAGATAGCTGCGGACGCCAAGAATTGTTCGATGTCCTGGACCGTGGTAGGAAACCCTGAACTTGACAGGCTCGCCAAAGGAGCTCAGCACCAGGGTGTTGTCGCGATCGCTGGTGCCTTTGCCTACCGCAATTTACACGACATCGTTGCGTCGGCGAGCAAACCCGGACTGCTAGTCGCTCTCGATGGAGTGACTGATCCGCACAACTTGGGCGCCATCATGCGATCGGCACTTCTCTTAGGAGCGGACGGGTTGCTTTTACCCAAAGATCGCTCCGCCAAAGTGACAGCGCTGGTCACCAAGACCTCGGCCGGCGCAAGCGAGCATTTGCCCATCGCGCAAGTGACCAATCTCGTGCGTTCCCTGGAAGAACTCAAGGAAGATGGCTATTGGAGTGTTGCTGTGGCCAGTGGCCCCAGGGCAGTTCCATTGCAATCTATCGATTCGTCGATGCCCCTGGTTGTAGTGCTGGGATCCGAGGGGAAAGGCATTCGGCCGCTGGTAGGCAAAGAGTGTGATTTCCATGCAGAGATTCCGATGGCAGCCACTGCTATCGGCTCGTTTAATGTCTCCGTGGCTGCGGCAATCACGCTCTACGAACTCACCCGGACACGAGCCTAGCTGCGCTGGGACCGATTCTGATTGCTGTTTTGATCGCAACAGAGGTATGAATGGTGAATGACTACTCGCCTTTCTGCCTCTCTCATCGCCACAGCGGCACTGCTGCCCAATCTCCTCGGTTGCGGCTCTTCGGACTCTAGCTCCACCAAAAAAGATGATGCAGCCGTCGTTTTTGATGCCGCGGATGTATGCGGCGCGCCAAAGACAGCCGAAGAGCTCATCGCTTGTGTAAAACCGGCCAATCTCAGTGCGGACATCGCGGAAATTGCGCAAGAGCGAGTGCCCGGCAGTTCGCACTGGCAGAGCGTGCAAGACCTGTGTCGCTCTCGTTTGGAGAGCTACGGGTTCGCGGTAGAGCTGCAAAACTACGGCACCGGTGTCAACGTAATTGGGCGCCTTGCCGGAACGGTACCCAACAGTAGCGATGTGGTGATTTCTGCGCACTACGATCATATTGCTGGATGTCCGGGCGCGAGTGACAATGCCGCAGGACTGGCTGCCGCCTTAGAAGTGGCTCGACTACTTTCTTCTCGGGATAATTCTCATCCCGTGGTAATCGCGTGTTGGGATGAAGAGGAGAGGGGGCTAATTGGTTCAAAGGCGTACGCCGATGCTGCGCGGGCAGCAAACCAGGATATTGGGTTCGTAGTGTCCTTCGACACGATTGGCTTTCTGTCTAACGACGCCGATAGCCAGACCCTGCCAGCAGGATTTGATATTCTCTTTCCGACAGAGTCAGCGGAGATTGTTGCCAATGATTCCCGTGGAGATTTTGTCTCCATCATCTCCGACGAAGCGTCCGCGCTTCTCGTCGCAAGCTTTGTGACTCACGCCGATTCTATCGGGCTGAAACGATCGAGCTTGGTAGTCCCACAGAACTTGCTGCTCTCGCCCGCTACCGGTGATTTACGTCGCTCAGATCACGCCAGCTTCTGGGTGAATAACTATCCCGGAATTATTCTCAGCGATACCGCTAACTTCCGCAATCCCAACTATCACTGTCTGAGCGGTACTGATTCACCCGATACTCTCAATATGGAATTTGTCAGCCAGATCACGCAAGCTGCGGTAGCAGCGGCAGCCGATGTTCTAGATGCGCCCTAGCAGTCCGTAGTGGAGCGATGCTAGAGTCCGGTTGTGAAAATTGGAAAACCCCTTGTCGTTCTCGCCATGCTCTCTGCCTGCGGAGGCTCCGAAGGCACTAACAAAGCCGTTGACGCGAGTACAACACCAACCGTGGACGGCCGAACCGGGCCTGACGCTACCCCCAACACTACGATGAGCTTCTTTGTCACCAGTGTTGGCAACGGAGCGCAAGGTGGGAATCTCGGTGGCTTGTCCGGGGCCGACGCAAAATGCCAAGGCTTGGCGGACAACGCAGGAGCCGGCGGCCGTACCTGGCACGCCTATCTCTCTACGGACAACCCAGCAGTCAACGCCAAAGATAGAATTGGCAGCGGCCCTTGGTTCAACCAACAAGGTGCTATGGTTGCTTCCAATTTGACGTCCTTGCATCAAGGAGTCGTTGGCAGTCTCTTGCTAACAGAGCTTGGCGAGCTTGTGCCCAACGAACCGCTAGATCATGATATTCTCACAGGTTCGGACTCGAGCGGGAATTTGATGAGTGGCAAGACCTGTGCTGACTGGACCGATAGTACGGACAATAGCGGCGGACAAGTTGGACATGCAGACATTGCGATGGAAGACCTAGGCGGTGAGAGTTGGAACAGCCAGCACGACCCACAGTGCTCCGAGACCGCACTAAAGAGCACCGCCGGCACCGGACGTACCTACTGCTTCGCCATCGACTAGAGCGCTGTATGATTATGGATGGCAAAAATCAGTCGACACTCCCTCATGGAGCCTCGGCTCAACCTGAGATTGCGGAAGTACGGAGTATCGCCATTGAAGTCGAAAGTGGCCCAGCCAAAGGAACAATACAGGTGACTGCCGGGAGCCGATGTACGATCGGCTCACACTCGCGTTGTGATCTTATCGTAGATGATGCAACGGTTTCTCGTTTTCACTGTGAAATATTGACGGACCGGACACGTGCACGAGTCATCGATACTGGCAGCCGCAACGGGACAATGTTGGATGGGGTTTCTGTCCGAGATGCGTATCTCCGAGATGGAAGTCGTATCCAAGTCGGCAGCACAACGCTGCGGGTATCGTTCGCAAATAGCTCAACGACCTTGAAACTGTCGAAGCATCGGAAATTCGGCGAGATGATCGGAGAGTCGGTGGCGATGCGAGAGGTGTTCTACCTTTTGGAGAGGGCGGCAAACTCGGACGCTACTTTGCTTATCGAAGGCGAAACCGGAACCGGGAAGTCACTTGCTGCCCGCTCCGTACACGATGCTAGCCGACGTAAAGACCATCCATTCGTGATTCTCGACTGTGGTGCAATTCCCGCAAACTTGATGGAAAGCGAGCTCTTCGGCCACGAACGTGGGGCATTCACCGGGGCGAGTCAGGCTCGGATGGGAGCGTTGGAAGAGGCAGATGGCGGTACTCTCTTTTTGGACGAAGTTGGCGAGTTGCCACTGGACTTGCAACCGAAGCTTTTGGGCGCACTAGAAGGCAGAGCAGTACTTCGAGTGGGCGGGAATAGCAGTCGAGCAGTCGATGTCCGAATTGTTGCTGCTACCAATCGCAACTTGCGTGAGGAAGTAAATGCAGAGCGTTTTCGGAGCGATCTGTACTACCGCTTTGCCGTGATCGCGATTACCTTGCCCGCGTTGCGCCATCGCAGGCTGGACAATATAAGTCTCGCACAGCAGATCTTGCACAGGCTCGGTGCTGATAGTGAAAAAATCGATCTATTGATGAGCAACGGGCTTCAGCAAAAACTCAATACGGCAATCTGGTCGGGCAATGTCCGAGAGTTACGCAACTACCTCGAGCGCTGTTTGGTCTTCGAAGAAGTCGTACCGATACTGGAAGTGAACGCAGGCAACGAGACGGGTGACTACTCAGCGTACTCCTATGCTGAGGCCAAAACGCTGGCGTTGCGAAGCTTTGAATCAAATTACCTTCGCTCCTTGCTGAGCAATCACGACAAAGTAGCGTCTGCTGCGAAACACGCGGAGATTGATCGGACCTACTTTTACCGACTGCTTCGGCGCCATGGGATCAAGAGCTAAAGGCGCGGGGGCAGCGTGCCGGTCAGCGGAAGATAGGCTCCGGATCACCGTTGGGAGAGTCACCCGCTTCACCAAGCCCAGGTTTGTTTTTTCCTTTGACCGTTGGTTTGCGTTTTAGAACGATATCTACAGTACTGTCCGAGTTGATACCTACTGTCCGAATCTGTGTTTTGTATCCCCGGCGACGGAAACGTAGCTCCACTGTGTCTGAGCTACTGAGTTGTGAGTGAGTGATTGGGGTATGGCCTATCACCTTGCCATCAACTGAAACTTCTGCCTTAGGGCTGGATTGCAGCACTAGGACTATCTCAGAGGTGAGCGATTGAGGCTCGGACGTTCCCAGTGGAGGACTCGCGTCCTGAGTCGCAGCAAAGGTAGCTTCTGGCCCCTGTGTGTTAGCAGCGCTTGCCTGTGGCAGCTCTGTGGTGGACTTGGAGTGCGAACTTGATACCTTCGTCGACGAGCGTAATCTTTGTATTGTAAATCCTGCAGTGAGGACCACAGCTACCAAGAGTAGCCAGGGCAGCCAGTTTGTCGAGGTGCTCGCGTTGCTTGCCACAGCAGTAGGCGAAGGAGGGGAAAACTCGCCGCCAATGGAACCGAGGCCGAGGGACATGTCCGGCAACGTGGTTCCCTGTGCCGATTCTTGCACTATAGAGAGTGCGATGCGTACGTCTGCCACACTTTGCGGGCGGTCCTTTTTGTCTTTGGATAGAAGCTTGATGATTATGTCCGGAGCATCACCGAGATCAGTACGGACTACAGTGGGCGGAGTCTGTTGTAAGTGTTGAGCAAAGAGCGCCTCCATGGACTGGGCATCAAAAGGCGGGGCGCCGGAAGCCATTTCGTGCAACGTGCAGCCGAGAGCATAGAGATCACTGCTTTTGTCTGCGGGACAGTTTTGGATGATCTCCGGTGCCATATACGACGGACTTCCCATGAGGATATTGCCCCGGCTGAGCTTGCTGGTCTCTGTGTTTAGGGACTTCGCCAGTCCAAAATCGAGAACCTTGAGCCGGTGTCGACCGCCCGACAAAGACATGATCATTATATTGCAGGGCTTCAGATCTCGATGCACGATTCCGGCATCATGTGCTGCGCCGATAGCGTCGCAGAGTTCTTCAGCGAACTCCCGGAATTGCCCGGCCGGCAAAGGACCATTCTCCTCTAGCAACTCGGTCATAGTCTGCCCGGCGATGAGCTCCATGACTAAGTAAATCACCCCGTCGTGGGTTTGTCCGAAATCATGCACGATGACAGTATTGGGGTGAGCGAGACGACTCGAGAGCCGCGCTTCTCGCATAAAACGCTTGATTGTGTCCGGGGTAACATTGGCAGATATGATTATGACTGCCACATCACGGCTCACAGAAGCCTGAAATGCTCGATAGACGGTTCCCATGCCGCCTTGGCCGATGCGCTCCTTAATTTCAAAACGTCCGTCCAGTACTCGCCCGATCATTGCATCAGTGTCACTGGACAGGGCAACCAAGAGTGACCCATCTCTTGGACACTTGCGATTGGAGAGTGGATAGGACTTGTCACATGCTACGCAGTGTCCGAGCGGGTGTGTGGAGCCCAGTGTTTGTTCCAATATACGACCTTTGGCGGCAGGAGTGGTCATCGGTTAGTTGCTGGGCGCGGAAACTTGCACAGTATCACCATCGACCAATGACTTGCCGAAGTAAATCCAATGGATTTGCTCTTGTTTTTTGCCGCTTTCCTCTACTTGCCAGAGGAAGTCTTGTCCGCGGACTTGCGCTACCCCATTTACCGTCACTAGCGGCGTATCGCCAGCTACCAACACTAAGCCATGGAGCCGGAATGCCGGACGCTGAGGAGGTAGGCGGTTGCCGGTGTTGGTATTGACCGTAAATGAGAGCGTGTCGCCTGCAGTCGACCGAATCGCCCAAAACCCTCCTCCTTCGTAATACCCGTCATTGTTGTCATCACTATCACCTGAAGTGAAAAGCGCCGAATTAGCTCCGGCGTCAATTGCTGCGGGCCGGTCTAGCAACCAGTCATGATAGGACGCGATACGGGAGCAACCTCCAGACCCGCCAGCCATAATGAAATTGCCGGTATGAGAACTTGTATTCGCTGCATCATTGTCACCGACAGCTGCCCAATCGAAAATGAGAGAGAGAAGCGCACTCCCATTTGTTTCTGAAACTGTAACTCGCGCTTGGTTGGAAGCGGGGAGAGCGTTTGGCATATCGTGGGCCAAACCAACCGCATATTGTCCGACAGAATTGGCGGCACAGGCCCATCCTCGTTGGGTGCCTGCCATCTGGTGCACATGGTTCACTTGCCCTGCCGGAATGTTGAACCCAGTCTCAGCACCACCATAGCTACTATTGACACGGTCAAACTGTCCGGGAATTAGCGCAAGATACGCAGCCAAAGATCCTGTTGCTGTCAGCTCCGCTTCTTCATCGCGATGGATT
>JAESTW010000464.1 GCA_016763395.1 Kofleriaceae bacterium | reverse complement strand
CTTACTTTGCACGCAGCCAGGCGGCCCCGCAGGGATTGGGAAAGAAAAGGATCCTGCGGCCAGCATTCCGTCGGAACCGCACACTTGGATTGGCATATTGGTTGTGTAGGAAAAAGAGCACGAAACCATTTCGGTTGGTATGCACTCATCAGGATTGTCCTGAACACAATTGGGATCAGCCGTGCAGAAGCCAGGTCGTACGGGATAAGCGCCATCCATAGTATCGCAAACCAGCTCGCCATTGTCCGAGCCGTCACAGCTCCATAGGCCACCGACACACCCATCACCAATGCCCTCGGTGAAACACTTCAAGCCCTCCCGTGAAGGGGGCGACTCCATGCTGCTACAAATCAAGGTATCCTCGCCACAGACCTTTGCTGACCTGGGAAAGGTCTCCCTGTCGTTGTCATCGCAGTCCCGCTGGCTCTCAGACTCATCACAGAGAAGAAAGCCATCGTCGTCGTCGTCCTCCAGCTCATCGGGCATCCCGTTGCAATTGTCATCCAAACCGTTGTCACAGATTTCAGTTCGTCCATGGTACCTGTCCGGATCACGGTCGTCACAGTCCGCATCGGGATCACCGGGAAAGGCACCAGCAAGATCGCCGTCACAATCCTCGTCACCTGTCAAACCAATATATACACGGGTATCATCGGCGCCCCACTGCACACAGTGCTCGGAGTCAATAAAGCCATCATCGAGTTTTTTGATTGGCACCGTCCACTCCCGGATTTGTCCGGCGCCAAACTGAATCGTATCGGAAACCCCATATCCAATCGGAATTCCATCTTCATTCAAGGCCACAACTCCGACCACAAGATCTTGGCTGTATAAACGTTGAGATTCCTCCCCGAAGTTCTTTGAGTTTAGAAACAGTAAGTATGGGTCTGAGCTTAAATCGCGATCTTGGACACCAACAATTTCCAAACCTCGAGTGTCTGAGAAATGGTCGCTCCCTGCGACGGTGTCCTCCCCAATAATAAAGCGCAAAGAGACAATCTGCTTGTCTAGCTCTGATGTGACCTTGAGCAAAGCTCCCTCTTTGTCCGAGCAACCTACTCCAAGCAACAACAACGACAAGCTAACTACGATAATCATCCGCATATTTAGAAACTCCTTATTGACCTGGTACTGTACCCTGATTGTGGTGTCTGCTCCCATCAAAGAATGCGCTTTGAGTCTGTATGTCCTAGGGCGCATTATCGCGCCTTAAAAAAGCTCCACCCTCGCCGTACAATTGCGGTACAAGCCCGCTTATGGCGCTGCTCAAATACCTCAAAGGCTACGACAAAGGGCTCCAGGCGGAAGTCCAGGACTTGATCGATACTGGCCGTTTGGGTGATTTGCTGCGCTCGCGCCATCCTTGCAATCACGAGATTCGCACCAGCAAAGCGCTCTATGACTACACGATAGAGATCAAGAATGAGTATCTGCGCAAGACCGGCCCACTCTTGAAGGTCATCTACGATGATAAAATCTCGCTCAGCCACCAAGCCTTGGGCTTGCACTCTTTTATCTCCCGCGCACAAGGGCGCAAAACCAAAGCCAAGAGTGAAATCCGAATTTCCTCCCGCCTAAAGCGGAGTCCGGAGGCTTTGATGCGAACAGTGGTAGTTCACGAGCTGGCACACTTGCGAGAGAAGGAGCACAACAAGTCTTTCTACAACCTGTGCACCCACATGGATTCGGACTACCACCAAAACGAGTTTGACCTGCGCCTCTATCTCACCTATGTGGACTTGGGCAAGACTCTGCACCCGTAATAGGGCTGGCTACCCGCTCGCGCAGCCCTGGTAGTCTCCGCTCCCTCGAACAATGGTTCCTGTCCGGGCGGAGCCTTCTCGTTGATTATTCCGCTTTACTGCCAAGCGCGTCGTAGGCTTTTTGCAACTTCTTGAGCTGCTTCTTGCCTGCCCCACCCAGTGCATCCACTGCCAAGCGAAGCCGGACACGAGAGACATCCGGGCCAAGTATGGCCAAGGTCTCATAGAGAGGCGTCGACACTGACTTTCCGGACAAGGCGAGAAAGAGCGGGATATTCATCGCGCCCTGCTTCATTTCCATATCGGTAGCCAGGCCACTCAAACGCTCCTTCAGAGCCTCGCTACTCCAATCGGCCATGCCCTCGAGGCGCCAGCCGGCAAAGACCAAGACCTTTTTGCAGTCTTCTGGAGTGATCTTCTTGTGTACGAAGCTCTCCTCGGACAAATCGGGATTGCCAGAGAGAAAGTGAGTAATCATTGGAACCACATCCGCCAAGGTATCCACTCGCTGGTGAATCAGGGGGATGATCGGCAATAGGTAGTCGCGATTGACCGCCCAAGTCATCATGCGTTCTGCGAATTGTTCTGTATTGAGGTCTTCGCGAATCCACTTGCCATTGAGCCAACGCAATTTGGCCACATCAAATACCGGACCGCCAAGCGAGACACGCATGATGTCGAAGTTCTTTTGCATTTCTTCACAACTAAACTTCTCTTCGCCGCCAGGCATCGACCAGCCCATACGTCCGAGGAAATTCACCAACGCTTCCGGCAAGATGCCAGCGCGCTCGTAATAACGAATACTCGTCGGATTCTTGCGTTTACTGAGTTTGCTGCCGTCCGGGTTTCGAAGCAGTGGCAAGTGGCAAAAGACAGGCGGCTCCCAGCCAAAGGCTTTGTACAAAAGCAGGTGTTTGGGCGCGGAGCTAATCCACTCTTCGCCGCGGAGCACGTGGGTGATTTCCATTAGGTGATCATCGACCACATTGGCAAAGTGATAGGTCGGCAAGCCATCGCTCTTGAGCAAGATCTGCATATCGACAGTGCTCCACTCGATGGAGATTGGGTCGCGCAGCAAGTCTAGAACCTCGCAAGTCCCTTCACGGGGGACATTGAGTCGCCATACATGGGACTCGCCAGCAGCCAGTCGCGACTCAATCTCGGACGCTTCTAGTGACAGGCAGTGACCATCGTATCCTTTGGTGCTGGACTTGGCTGCGGTCTGTGCCTTGCGCACTTCGGACAAACGCTCATCGCTGCAAAAACACGGAAAGACGTGGCCACTTTTGCGGAGAATTTCCGCGTGCTCGCGGTAGATATCCTTGCGCTCACTCTGCCGATACGGGCCTTTGTCGCCGCCCTTGTCCGGACCTTCATCCCAGTCGAGACCGAGCCAGCTCAGGCTGTCTAAAATAGCCTTTTCGTACTCAGGGGTACTGCGACTTTGATCGGTATCTTCGATTCGAAGAATAAACTGTCCGCCGTGCTGGCGGGCAAAACAGAGGTTAAAGAGAGCAATGTAGGCAGTTCCCACATGCGGATCACCTGTGGGGGAAGGAGCAATTCGAGTACGGACGGCGGGCGTAGACATCGGGCGCACGGTAGCAGCGAAAGCCCCGGATGTCGGGGTGAGATCCCAGGAATTTGCCACCGATTCCGTGGGTGAAGCCACCGATTTCGAAGCGTAGGACAGCTTGTGCCTATGCCCAAAGCTTCTCCGACACTACCAAGCCCTGATGAGGGTTCTCAGCGCACCGAAACAGAGGCGCGCCTCAACAATATACTGGCCTAGGCTAGCTACCAATCGCCTCCCGTAGCCAATCCACCCGTGAGCTAGCGTCGTCGGCAAGGGTTTGGGCCACCGCCTTGGCTGTAGCCGCCTTGTCCGCATCCCCTGCCATTTCATGAGCGAGACTTACCAAAGCCATCGCGTCGGCGGTCTTCCAGCCGCTCTCTTCCATCTGAACAGCGATTTCTTGCGCTAGCTTAAACTTCTTGTTGAGCAAATAGGCACTCACAAGCTTCTCCTTGGCTTCCCCGCCCGGACGAATTTTGTGATTTTGCAGCGCCAATTCTAGAGCCTTTGCACGGTCATCCTCGAGTTCCAAAAAGTGGTCCAAGGCGTGTCCGACTGCGGCTTCGGGAACCAGCTTTAAGTGCTCTAGATGGATGACTCGAGCACGCTTACGCCAGCGCTCAAACTCGGAGGTATTGCCACGATCTCTCCATATAGAGGCAATTTGATCCATGAACTCGGGGCTGTTGGTTCGCACGACT
>JAESTW010000463.1 GCA_016763395.1 Kofleriaceae bacterium | reverse complement strand
TTGTACGCATAGTCTATTTACGTATCACTATGTGTGCCAAGACAGGTCCCTATTGTGGCCAAGCGCCAAGCTTTGCCGAACATTGACGCGTCTTACCTTTTGACGGTTTCCGCCAATGCCCGAAAGTGCGCCATTGGTGTCGCAGTTAGTCGATATATGGATCCATGAGATTGGTCGCTTGGTGGCCTTGTTTCTTGGCAACGTCAAACTGGTCGGCGTTTATATTGCCATCAAATACCTCCGACCTAACGACGCCGGATTGAGTCACGATCCGGACACGCATCTTTACCGGAGTATCACCAGTGTAGACAGGGGCCGTGAAGGACCACTTGCTTTTGCCGGGGAGTGAGAGTGTGTGGTAGCTGTTACCACACCACGACTGAGGCATGTATTCGATTTTCGTCCATACTCCAGCCGAATTTTTGGCCTCATGTACGATGTCGAGTAGAGAGTCCTGCGCATCAAAGATCACCGCTCGTCTGCCGGTATTGACGACTTGAATCGTTCGTCCCGCGAAAGCCCCCCAGCGCGAGGTAGCGTCCGGTGGTGAGACAAGCAATCGGACACGAGAGCCCGGCTTGGCTTTGCCCTTGTACGGCGTAGGTGTGTTCACTTTGTTCTCAGCATTGCCACCGATACCAGCAGAGACCCCACCCGCACTAAAGTAGCTGCGCAATTGAAAGTGGACATCGAGCTTTCCCGTTTTTGGCGTTGGCTTTGGAGCAACATCAGCCAAGGCCGTACTAGAAAGGCCGACCGTTAAGAACGACACCACAATGAATCGCGAAACTACTTTCAAGACAATTGCTCCATATTGAATAGACGCATGACCGCCGAGAAAGTTGCACGGTGGGGGGACCACGGTGGGGGGACGAAGTACCGATTCTCAGATTCTCTGTGGATAACTCTCGAGGGTCATTTCGGCCACCACTCGACGATAGTGTCGGTTTCGGCATGTAAATGAGGGGAGGAGAGCTGGGGAGAGAGAGCCATACTTGTTCCTATGCCGCCATACTCTTGAGTTGCAGCTAAAAGCGGTAACTATGATCTGCCAGCGACCTTGGCCAACCTGCTCAAGACCTTTGGCGGACTGGCCGGTGTTATTCCAGCAGGCGTAGGAGGCTGGGTTGGTCTTGGCATTAGTTTGCAAGTGATCGCCACCAGAGCAGCAATCATCCTGGGCACAATAGGCACCCCAGACATCACGGCAGAGCAAACTCAGGCACTGGCGGACGCGCTGCAGAAAGACCTAGAGAAGATATTTTCTGGCATCGCTACGGGAGGTGTCGCCGGTCTTCATCCACTGTCCGGTGTACTCAATACCACGAAGGGAATTTTCGGAGACCTATCGGCTCTGCTTAAGTCGCCCCCAGCAGGGTGTAGTGTACGCGGGTAGAGACATTTTCTATGGGGCATGCACTGCAGCGATGTGTCTCACGATTCTTTCCATTTGGCCTTGTAAGATGTAAATGGGACCGACTACTCCTCTTGCCAGCTACTTTCTCTGCTGTGGCAACAGAAACGTAATATCAACACATTAGCGTTCTCAAGGACCACTCAGGTGGTGGTATTGTCTTTGCATTAATGAGGGTCATGCCTCGTTTCCTACGATTTCCACACCTTGCAACCACACTCTTTTGTGCCGCACTATTGCCCTCTGCTTGCGCCCTCGACGAAGGTAAAGGAGAGGAAGACGAGTCCTTCGATGTGTACGAAGACAAGGCGGACAGTTTTCGAAATCCCACCGAGCATGGCGCTCTTCTCTTCGGTACTCCGCAAGAAGCTAGGCTCGGCGACAACAGTCTCTATCATTCCTGGGACTTTGAGCTGACTGATGATGCAGAGGTTTCCTTGGAGACACTTCTCGACACCGCGAATCTTGATACGGTGATGTATCTGTATAAGAAAAACACCGAGACTGGGCAGTTTGGCAGCTACAAGTTCAAAAATGATGATGCCAACAAAGAAACCGTCGCTTCAAAACTAGAGAAAAAGCTAGAGAAAGGGCAATATCGTGTTCTCATCAAGGGCTTCAAATCCAGTTTACGCGGGTCATTCCGATTGTCTGCAAGCTGCGAAGGCGCCGGATGTACTAGCTCGACCTGTGACCTTGAGAGTTTTTCTGGATTTCTCGTAGAGAACGGTGAATCCTGTGGTGAGCTCTTCTCCGCTGCGCTAAACACCGATCTTGCGGCAAGAAGTGGCGCGGTTATCACACTCGATGAGCGCTGCAGTCTTCCGCTCTTCGCTCAATCGGCGGTGGAAGGCTACGTAGAGTACTTTTCAGACTTCGGAGGCTTTGGCTCGGGTGATCCAGATGAGCTTGTCGAAATCAATGTCAATTGGGATGTCTATGAAAACGGGGCCAGTTACGTCAGCGTCGATACCTTTGGCGACGAAGACGGATTGGACTTTTTAGTCAATCCTGATAACCAAGTCATCGCACACTACCAGCACAACCAATCGCCCGATCATACTCTTTACTGCGACAGTGGAGTTGAGTTCCTAGAAGACGGAGAATGCTTTTTCTCGTACGTAGAATCATTCCCGCATGCGGCGTCCGACGAGCGCAGCTTCAGTGCTTCGGTCAAAGCCAACAACGCAGAATCAGAACTTGAAGGGCCGGCGTTTTTGGCCTACCAAGCTTATGTAGCGGAACTTGGTCTATCTACCGGAACCACCGTTCACGTTGACGCAACCATCTGGGATATCGGCAGTGGTGAATCTGCTGGCCGAATCACTGTGAAGGCCAGCAACAAACGAAAGTATATCTACGAACTTTCCGCACTACGCTCGACACAGTGGCAATACACAGTCAAACGCGGTGCTTCGGACGCTCAATACGATTGCCGCGAACTATAACTCGCTGTGGCTCGGGTGAATGACTAGATTATGAACAACACGGCAGGCCCTGCAGATAGCGCCTCTTCCACTGCCCAACGACATGGCTATCGCTTAGCCTTGCTCGTTGGTGGAGTCGCGGCATTGCTCTTCTTCCTGCTCTTCGCAAAAGGGCGCGCGCCGGCTTCTGTTGTTGAGCTCCTGAGCTCGGACTCCATCACGGAGATCGACATTTATGGTGGCAGCCGTATTGAACTCAGTGTGGCCAATGGCAACGCTGACTCCGAGATGATGGCAGTGGTGTCCGAATCGATGCGCGCTGGAGGTGCAACGGTCACGCAATCTCAGAACTCCAAGATCTCGCTCGAGCTTGTAGAGACCGACCTTGCATCTGCCAAGGTTTGGGCGGAGGGTGTGGCGGCCTCTGGTGGAAGACTCTCGATGCAAATGGTCATCGAGGATAGTGAGTTTATGAAAGCGGCCTACGCACTGGCCATCGAGAATGGGGATGCGTTGGGCATCACGTCTGATATCGATCAATGGCAGCACACCGAAAGTGGCACTAGTTATATCGACTACTACTTACTCGCAGATACTCGCGAAGCGCTGGAAATAGCAGTGAACCATTGGCTCGATTCAGGCGCACTGGCACAGCCTCCGGGAACGATGCTGGCATACGAAGAGTTCTCGTACAGGCGCGCGGGCGTTCAACAGTCCACCAAATGGCGCAGCTACTTGCTCAATAGCAGAAAGGAGTTGACGAACAAGGACATTGCCGAGGCTTCTGTGTATTGGAATCCGACGACTAATATGCCTGAAGTGCTCGTGGAGTTTAGCGAGGAAGGCCGTAAGAAATTTGCCGATATCACTGGAGCCAATATCGGCAAAAAAGTAGCCATTCTCGTTGGCGAAAACATCAATT
>JAESTW010000043.1 GCA_016763395.1 Kofleriaceae bacterium | reverse complement strand
TCAAAGTGCTTTTTGAAGATGGTCATGGTTTTGTCCAGGTTCTCAAGAGCTGGAGAAAGTGAATTCATTGTAGTCAACAAAGAGGCAATGTTGAGTCGCAAGTAGCCAACTTGGGGATGTTCAGATCCAAGGGCGTCGATCGAAAGAGAAGTGGCTTCCTTCATATCGGCGAGGGCACCGGACAGGTCTCCCAGCTCCATCTTGGCCAGGGCCAAGTTTCCCAGGAGAGATGGTAACCACTTCGGCGCACCATCTCCAAGTGTCCGGAAGGCGGCCAAGGCAGTGTCAAATGATTCATACGCTTCGTGATACCTTCCCAGAGCGAAGTAGATGGCACCTAGTGAACGATGCAGACGTGCCTGTAAGATCTCATTGTCCGGGACTCTCTCTGCACTTGTGATAGCCACGACTCGAAGTGTTAGGGCCTCCTCAAAGCGGTTTTGGAGTGTCAGCACATCTAGCACCTTGATCCAAACCTCGGCTACCTGATGATTGTCGCCAGCGCGAGCGGCAGCCGATGCGGCCTCTCGGTAGGTTTTCTCAGCTCCGCTAAGGTCGCTAAGCAGTGTTTGCATTTGCCCCTTGTCCAGAAGTAGCTTTGTTGTCAGAGGAGCATGCGAAATTCTCTTTGCACTCGCAAGAAGTTCATCGCAAAGTGCAAGTCCTCCGCTGTAATCTCCATTGTCCCCAAGCTCCTTGACCCGATCACTACGATCTTGCAGATACTGAATCTGCTGTGCTCGCAGCCAGTCGCCGTTAGTCGATGAGCTTGAACTCCAAAGAGCAATCGAGGCATAAATGGCGATTGCGGACACCAATAGCGAAGACACTGCGATGAGAGTTATTCTCGCGTTTTTAGGGTGGGTTTGAACAGGGGTGCCGAGGGATTTCAGTAGCTCGGCCATGGAAGGATATCTCTGGTCCGCCCGGGGGGAAAGTCCGCGAGTCAGTACCCGCAGAATGTGGTTGGGAATTGTCTGACGCTGCTCTGGTGCTACCTCTTCTGGTCTGGCGCCACACAGGGCTTCATAGGCGGTGACACAAAAGCTATATTGGTCACTCAAGGGCGATGCCAATTGGTTTTGACCAAGTTCTGGTGCTCGATAGGCCGGCGTGCCCGCCATGGATGTAACCACCGAGGATCTCTCAGAGCCATCGGCCACGTCTTCACTGGTGCGTCCGGTTCTCGCGAGTCCAAAGTCGACGATTCGCACACGCTTGTCCGTTCCGACTAATATGTTGCTCGGTTTGATGTCTCGGTGCACGACCCCCGCGTGGTGGGCCGCGAGCACTCCTTGTCCGGCTTGAATCAGTACCGCGAGGATTTCTGTCCAGTCTCTCGGGCTATCATCAAGCCATCCCGTCAAGGTCTTACCGTCGATGAATTCCATGGCGGCGTAGCTCTTGTTGTCCATTACTCCAATTTCGTATATGCCAACAACGTTGGGATGAGACAATTTAGCAAGAGCAACAGCTTCTTGTTCCAGGGCATCCACGCGTTCAGGATTATCAGAGTTATGTCCCGGAGTTCCCAGGAATTTAAGTGCGATGGTACGTTTGAGCACATGGTCGTACGCCCGATAGACAGAGCCCATAGAGCCGCGGCCGAGGAGGGATTCTATTCGGTACCGTTCATCGCCGAGATCAGTGTCGTTCGTGCTAAGTGCTTTGGCAAAGATAGCGAGGGTCGCTCCACATTCCTGACAGAGTCCTAAGTGTTGTTCATGACGTGCTCGCACAACCTGCGAGCTGGTTCCATCAACGTAGGAAGCTAGTTCGTTGTCGTCTAGGCAACGCGGACTTTCTGGTATCAGACTTTCTGGTATCATTTAGTAGGGCCTTTGCATGACAGTGAACTCTTTGGTCGACATGATACTGACACATCTCGAGGGGCCGCTGCGCGCACGATTGCAATCTTTGCCAGAACTGCTCGAAAGTCTGGACAAGAGTTGGCAACTCTACGTCGACGCTAAGCCTGAGGTTGTCATCAACAAAACGCGTTTTGCCGAAGTTTTGGCGGGGAAACTTGAGAAAGGAAAACTTCCACTTGAGTCATTGGCCTCTTTACCCATTGAGGATTTGGTTATTGCGGAGGCGTGTAGGGAAGGAAATAGAAAGGCCTTGGACTACATGGAGGAGAGCGTTCTACGGAAACTCGGTCCGGCGCTTATGCGTGCCGGAAGGAACCAAGCGGATGTCGAAGACGCGATGCAGATACTTCGAGAGCGGCTCTTTGTTGGCACAGGAGGCAATCCACCCAAAATCTCGGACTACAATGGGGCAGGACGCCTTCACTCTTGGGTTCGGGTAGCCGGGATTCGAATTCTTCAGAACTTGGGACGCAGCGTGAAACGAGAAGTGTTAGTTGACTCTTCTGAGGTCTGGGAACAACTCTTACCTCCCGGACATACGCAAATCGAGCACCTCAAGTCTAGATACCAAGATGATTTTCGCCAGGCTCTCTCGGCAGCAGTTCTTGCTTTGGACGATCGAGATCGCGTATTACTGCGCCAGCATTTTGTTGAGAATGTTCCGAGCACTAAGCTGGCAGCGCTCTACAAAGTGCATCGAGCTACCGTGTCGCGCTGGATTGTCTTGGCGCAAGAGGAATTGCTCGAATCGACCCGAATGATGCTCATGGAACGTCTACAGATTTCCACGGACGAACTAGAGAGCGTGCTCAGACTCATTCAAAGCCAATTCGATACCAGAATTGATGACTTTCTGACCAATTGACCTTGGCTCAATCCGGGTGAGTTTACTTCACAGAACGTTGCGCAGTGCGTAAAAAACTGCGCAGGTAGGCAGTATGCGAATGAAATTGCGCATGCGTCGTTACACAAGAGGAAGCATAAACGACCTCAAGGTACCTTGTACTACATATGTAACATGCTGATTTTACTTGATTAGTTGAAACTCAAATGGGATCTTCTGAGCGAACCCGCTTCGGCAAAATCGGCACATTGCATGCATAATCACACGATGTGGTAAATCCAGCTGTATCGATTTTATTACCTTTTAAAGATCATGACCATGTAGTCGGCCAAGTGTGCCGAAACCTGGCGGAACTTTTTCGCGATAGGGGATTGGCATTTGAGATTGTTGCCGTCGATGAAGGTTCCGGAGACAACAGCCATGCGATGCTCGCTCTTTTGCGACACGATATCCCAGAGCTTCGAATTGAAGTGGGCCGGGGATACACGAGCGGCTGTGCCTCGGCCAAGGCGCAAACTCTCGTTCTTGTCGATGTGGACGCAGCGGGGCTCGGTGTTTGTCCGTCGGTGTTTGCCAGCATTGAGAGAGTTTCTCACGGCGAAATAGAGATGTACTTGGTTGATGAAGAATTGCTGGTGGTTCGCACCAAGGTCGTGATTGATTTGATTGCAACGACCTCAAGTTGGCGTGCACTCTCCGAGCGAGACTTGTACAACCGTGGCCGTGAACGTGGTCTAGTCGCTCGTAGCTATTGTCCGAACCCGCAGAGCTCAGGAACCATCTCGCGCATCCTTGGAGCGATTTCAAGCGCCCGTAGCAAGCGTTCTAGAGCGTTCTCGTAACCTACTATTGAACAATAGCTAGGCGATAGCAGGCCTCGATGAGACTTCCCACTGCTATCGTTGTTTTGGCAGCAGTTTCTGGGTGACGTGGAAGGCTAGATCATGCACAGTGTGCGCTCTATGTTCAGCACCCCTATTCCTAACCGTGGCTCCGCAAGCGTCTACTTTACGCGGCGATGTCGCTCATTTATGGCGTTGTGCACCAGCCTAGCGGTCGTGAGTTCTTGTGCCCAAGCAAGCGGTGGTGGCGCAGACGCAGGAGGTGATGCGACTGTAGCCGATGCTGCACTACCGGATGCAACGCCGGACGCAACATCTTGTGTGCCGAGCTCCGAACTCTGCAATGGCCGTGATGATGACTGTGATGGCGATATCGACGAAGGCTACTCGGGGACGGGGGAGCCATGCGATTCGGACGACAGTGACGAGTGTAGCGACGATATTACGGTTTGTTCAGGCGACGGTCAGAGTACAATTTGTATGGACCAAGGGCCGGCATTGCCCGAGCTTTGTAACGGTATGGATGACGATTGCAGCGCCGCGACTCCAGACGGCAGTGATGAGCCCTTTCTTGGAGATAGTTGTGACGGAGCGGACTCGGATTTGTGTCACGAGGGAATCCTGGGCTGTGTAGATGGCGCGATGGATTGTTCGGACATAAGCGATTCGACCCTCGAGTTGTGCAACGGCGTGGATGACGATTGCGATATCACCTCGGCAGACGGCAGTGAAGACATACTCAATGGAGTGGCCTGCGACGGAGCCGACTCAGATCTGTGCGAAGAGGGCATGACCGAATGTGTAGCTGGCAGTATCGCCTGTTCGGACATCAGCGGAGATACCCTGGAGCTGTGCAGCGGACAAGATGAAGATTGTGATGGTTCGGTCGATGAGGGCTTTGCCCGGGATACCAATCCGCTGTGCTCGTCTGCACCACTTCTGGGTACGATTTCTGGTGACATTGGTCCGGGCGTCTTGATGGCGTCCGGAGGGCAAGAGGCATGGTACCGGGTTACGATTACCGAGAATAGCTTTACCACCAGCTCGTACTTGAGCGCGACAATCGATTTGGATTCACCGGCAAACGTGGATTACGACCTCTTTGTCTATTGTGAGAGTTGCGTCGGTGGTCTTGCCAGCTCTTCTATCAACCCGGCCGGGATGCTAGATAGAGTTGGGATTCGCCGCAACGACGGCCCCGGAGACGAGGGCTTCGATATCCTGATTGAGGTACGATTTTCGAGTGCTTCGATGTGTGCCGACTGGAATTTGACGGTCACAGCCGATACCGCTGTTGCAATCGAAACCTGTCCGTTTTAGGAGAAGAGTGGCAACCTACGCAATTGGCGACATTCAGGGCTGTTATCGCAGCTTGCAGGCATTGCTCAGGCAGTTGCCGCTGTTGCCGGACGATGAAATTTGGCTCTGTGGTGATTTGGTAAATCGCGGCCCGCAATCGCTGGAGGTGTTGCGGTGGGCGATGAGCGAGAGCCGAGTGGTAGCGGTCTTGGGCAATCACGATTTGCACCTGCTCTCTGCTGCCGCCGGACAACGAAAACCAAAGGCACGCGATACCTTCGACGATGTATTGAGTGCACCGGACAGAGATTCGCTATTCGCGTGGCTTCGGGCAAGATCGTTATTGCATCGCAGTCGAGGCTTTGTCATGGTTCACGCCGGTCTGCATCCCCGCTGGTCGATATCCTTGGCCGAAGAGTTGGCACTTGAGTGCAGTAGCGCTCTGCAAAACGACAATTGGCTCGATGCCTGGGCAAACTCCCGGCCCAGGCCTCCTGTTTGGAACTCAGAACTTCGCGGCGAGTCTAGGTTGGCCGCAGCATTCAGTGTCTTAGTTGGCGTACGAACTCTGAAGGGCGACGCGCTCAATACCAAGTTTGCTGGCCCGCTAGGGGATATGCCCAAGGGGGATTCGCCCTGGTTCGCTAACCGCTGTGATGAGGACGTCCTGGTATTCGGACACTGGGCGGCGCTCGGCTTGGATTTGCAACCAGGATACATGGCCCTAGATTCAGGTTGCGTGTGGGGGCAGTGTCTAAGCGCTGTCCGGCTTGAAGATCGCAAGGTATATCAGCAGCCGAGTTTGGACTAGTTCGTTCTAGCGGGATTTGATTGGGTAGAGTTTGTTACCAACTCGCAGAGCGAATCCATCTTCTATCTCTTCGATGAAGTCGGCCAGCTTGTAGTAGGGCTGGGTGAGGAAGCGGGCCAGAAGCTTTCCTTCTCGGACGCGGCAGTAAATGCTATTGTCCGGCGCTTGTTCTAGGGTGTCGCAGTCTAAGTACTCTTCGGAATCGTCGTTGAGGGTGATCATGGGTACACCGTCGCGCCAGACCATACTGGTCACAAGAAGCGCTGCATCGTCGATGTCAATGTAGGCGTAGCGTTCGCCGTCCAAGCGCAGGACAATTCGGCCGTCTTCGCGTGTGTCTAGCCAGCGCAACAGAGTCTTGCGGAATCGCTGATGGGTGATTTCGCCATCTTCGTGCCAGAATCGTCCGGCCCGGTCGAGGCGGATTCCTGTTTCGCGCAGCTTTTCAATGAGTGCTGCTGGCAATGGGCTACTGGTCATAGCCCAGAGTACCAGTCTCTACTCTCAGTTTTGCTGAAGTACGAAGATTCTATCTTTGGTCTGCAGTT